>NZ_JAPVLS010000087.1:0-40278 GCF_027158125.1 Streptomyces sp. H39-C1 | reverse complement strand
GAGTGCGAGCGTCGACTGGCGCCCGTGGACGGCCTCGATGTGACCGCGCAGCAGCAGTCCTCGTTGATCGCCGCACTGTCCCTACTGCAGAAGGAAAGGTGATCGCGGTGGCTTCCACGGCAGGAACCGGCACGGGCGCCACCAGAGGAACGGGTGCCACCAGAGGAACGGGTGCCACCAGAGGAACGGGTGCCGGCGGAGGACGGGGTGTGGGCGGAGGATCACGCGCCGCCACAGGCGCGGGTGCCGGCGGAGGATCGGACTCCGCCAGAGGATCTGGTTTCGGCGGAGGAACGCGCGCGGCTCGGGGTAGCGGAGCGCGTTCTTCCGGGGGCTCGTACGGGGCCTCGCGTTCCCCTGACCCGCTCGCGGCCCGGGTCGACGCGCTCGGGGAGTTGCTGGGGCTGTCCCGGACGCGCGTCAGCCCGGACGAACTCGCCGAGGCCGGAGCGCTGTTGGAACGGCTCGGAGAGCGTCGGCGGCTGTCGCTCGATCACACGGTCGTAGCGCTGGCCGGTGCCACCGGGAGCGGCAAGTCGACGCTGTTCAACGCGCTCGCGGGACTGGAACTGTCGGCGACGGGCGTCCGCCGGCCGACGACCGCCGCGCCGGTCTCCTGCTCCTGGGACCCCGAGGGCGCGGCCGGACTGCTGGACCGGCTCGGCATCGCCCCGCAGGATCGTTACGCCAGAAGGAGCGTGCTGGACGGCGCCGACCGCGTTCCGGGGACGGACGAGCGGCTGGCCGGGCTCGTGCTGCTGGACATGCCGGACCACGACTCGGCCGCGCCCGGCCACCGCGACCAGGTGGACCGGCTGCTGCAGCTGGTGGACGTGGTGGTGTGGGTGCTGGACCCGGAGAAGTACGCGGACGCCGCGCTGCACGAACGCTATCTGCGGCCGCTGGCCGGCCACGCGGACGTCACGCTGCTGGTGTTGAACCAGGTGGACCGGCTGCCCGGCGACGCCGCCGACCAGGTGCTCGACGATCTGCGGCGGCTGCTCGACGAGGACGGCCTCGCCGTCGGCGAGCACGGCGACGCCGGCGCGGTGGTGCTCGCGGTCTCGGCGCTCAACGGGGTCGGGGTGCCCGATCTGCGGGCCTGTCTCGGGCAGATCGTGGCCGAACGGGGGTCGGCGAACCGGCGGCTCGCGGCCGATGTGGACCGTACCGCCGGCCGCTTGCAGTCGCTGTACGTGGGCGAGGGCGCGGTGGGCCTGACGGATCCCGCGCGTGAGGACTTCGTCGACCGGTTGGCCGACGCGGTGGGTGTCGCGGGCGCCGGCGAGGCGGCGGAACGGGACTGGGCGCGTGCCGCGGAGGCTGCCTGCGGCACTCCGTGGGGGCGGCTGACCGGCGAACGCCAGGGCGGGGCGGACCGGGTGGCCCGTGGGCCGGCCGGGCTCGCCGCGTCCCGCCCCGCGGTGGACGAGGCGGTGCGGGCGCTCGCGGACGACGCGGCCCAGGGGCTGCCCGTCCCGTGGGCGCAGGCGGTGCGGGACGCGGCGCGGCGCGGCGGCGAGGGACTGCCGGCGGCGCTCGACACGGCGGCGGCCCGCGCGGAGCCGGGGCAGCCGGAACGGCCCACCTGGTGGTCGGCGGTGGGCGCCGCCCAGTGGCTGCTGATGAGCCTCGCGGTGGCCGGGGTGGTGTGCCTGGTCGCGATCGCGGTGGGTTCGCTGGACGCTTCGTGGTGGCTGCCGGTGGTCCTGCTCGCGGTCGGCGCCCTCGGCGGCCGGGCGCTCGCCTGGGCCTGCCGTATCGCCGCGCGCGGTCCGGCCCACCGGTACGGGCAGGCGGCCGAGCGCCGGCTGCGGGCCGCCGCGGCGGACTGCGGCCGGGCGCGGGTGCTGGAGCCGGTCGCGGCGGAACTGCTGCGCTATCGCGAGGTGCGGGAGCAGTACGCGGTGGTGGCCGGGGGCTGAGCTGTCCGGCGCCCCTGCTCGGCCTCGCGAGCCGGCACCCCCACCCTGCGCCCTGCCCGGCGCCTCTGCTCGGCCTCGCGAGCCAGCACCCCGCCTCCCGCCCTGCGCCCCTGCTCGGCCCTGCGGGCCGGTACCCGAGCCCGGCACCCGGGCCGGGATTTCACCCTCAGGAGTGACGGAGATATCCACAACCGGCCGGTAATCCACAGATTCGGTCCGTTTTTTCCACGCTCCGTCCGGCTCGTGCACGATGTTCTCAGGGCATTCGGGAGCGGGAATTCGGCGGCGGGGGGAGAGCGGGCGCATGAATGAGACGTCGGTGACGGTGGTGGGGATGTCGTGACGCAGCCCGAATTCCGGGAGACCGAGACAGGAGTGCCGGTCATCCGGTTCCGGCTGGAGACGACGGCGCGCCGCTGGGTCGCGGAGCGGCGGGCCTGGAGCGAGGGCAGTACGAGCTTCTTCATGGTGCGCGCGTGGCGGACGTTGGCGGCCAATGTGCGGACGTCCGTCCAGGTCGGCGAACCGTTGGTCGTGCGGGGCCGGTTGAGGGTCCGCGAGGAGGAGTACGACGGACGGTGGTATGTCGCCGCGGACATCGACGCGGTGGCGATCGGACACGATTTGTCCCGGGGGACGGCGGCGTTCCGGCGGGTGTCGGTGGTCCGGCCGGAACTCATTTCGCCCGGGCCGGTCGAGATGTCCTGAGAGGCCCGTTTGTGCAGCTTTATACGGGCGAGTGACATCGGTGACTTATCGACATTCTCATGACCATCCCTTAATCGCATAACGATTGCGATTCGAAACGGTTATGGGAGGGGATTGTTGGTGGCCGCGATACCTGTGGTTCCTAGGATTCCTTCGGTACTGCGGGGGCCCGGATGCTCTCGGAGCCGCAGGCGAGGCCACCCTCACGACCCGGCTTCGCCCGAAGGGGAGTTCCATGTTCAAGATTCAGAGGCGCGGCGTTGCCCGCCTCGCCGCCGCGGGCCTGGCCACGGGTCTGCTCGCAGCCGGCGCGATATCCGGCGCGGGAGCCGCTTTCGCGGACGGCGGTGCCACCGCGGTACTGGGCGGTCTGCAGGCCGACAAGTCGGACGGCGTCGTCATCCACGAGGGTGGCAAGAACAAGCCCGTCAACGCCGGTCTGTTCACCATGGACGTCGGCGGCGGCACCATCCAGACGTACTGCATCGACATCCACAACCCGACGCAGAAGCACGCGAAGTACCAGGAGGTCCCGTGGGACTCCTCTTCGCTGCACAACAACCCTGACGCGGGCAAGATCAACTGGATCCTGCAGCACTCCTACCCGCAGGTGGCCGACCTCAGCGCGCTGGCCAAGGCCGCCGGCTCCGGTCCGCTGACCGAGAAGACCGCCGCGGCCGGTACCCAGGTCGCTATCTGGCGCTTCTCGGACAAGGCGAACGTCGACGCGAACGACCCGGCCGCCGAGAAGCTCGCCGAGTACCTGGGCAAGACGGCGACGGACACCCCCGAGCCCAAGGCGACCCTGACGCTCGACCCGCCGGCCGTCTCCGGCAAGTCCGGCGACAAGCTCGGCCCGGTCACGGTGCACACCACCTCCACCACGCCCGTGCAGATCGTGCCCGCCTCGGACATCCCGGCCGGCGTGAAGATCGTCAACAAGTCGGGCAAGGCCGTCACCTCCGCGAGCAACGGTGACCAGCTCTTCTTCGCCATCCCGGCGGGTGCCGCCGACGGCACCACGTCGGTGACGGCCACGGCCGTCACCCAGGTTCCGGTCGGCCGCGCGTTCACTGGCGTCGACAGCAAGAGCCAGGTCCAGATCCTGGCTGGCTCCAGCGCGACCACCGCCACGGCCACGGCCACGGGCACCTGGGCCAAGAAGGGCCCGATCCCGGCGGTCTCCGCCACGGTCAACTGCGCCAAGAACGGCGTCGACGTCACCGCCAGCAACAAGGGCGACGAGGCGTTCACCTTCGAGCTCGCCGGCAAGAAGTTCTCCATCGAGGCCGGCAAGTCGAAGACCATCACCGTCCCGGTGAAGGAAGACCAGAAGTACGAGATCACGATCTCCGGCCCGAACGGCTTCACCAAGACGTTCAAGGGTGTTCTGGACTGCAAGACGACCGGTACGCCCACCCCGGCGCCGAGCACCCCCACCACCCAGCCCAGCCCGGCCTCGGCCGGCTCCACCACCGGCACCACCGGCGGTGACCTCGCTCAGACGGGTGGCAGCAGCGCCACCCCGATGATCGCGGGCATCGCCGTCGCGCTCGTCGCGGTCGGTGGCGGCGCTGTCTTCTTCCTCCGCCGGAAGAAGTCGGCCGCAACTCCCGCTGGCCAGTAGCAGCGGGCAGTAGCCGCAGGCAGAAGTAACGGAAACAACGGGGGCGGGACTCTTGGAGTCCCGTCCCCGCTCCGTCCCCGCCCGGCCACCGCAACCAAGCGGCGACCGGGCGGCGGCCGTCCCAGGCCTTGCCCGGGCCGGTCCCGGGCCGTCCCTGGGCCGTGGCGCCCTCCGCAGGGATCGGCTGAGAGTGCGCAGGCCGGGGTTTCTGACCTACCCGTTCGCCCGTCGGGGTGGACGTGCGGCAAGATGGGGTGTATCTGCCCACACATCGATTGCCGGACGGTTTCTCTTGGCTGAGTACATCTACACGATGCGCAAGACGCGCAAGGCACACGGCGACAAGGTGATCCTTGACGACGTGACGCTGAGCTTCCTGCCCGGCGCGAAGATCGGTGTGGTGGGTCCCAACGGTGCCGGTAAGTCCACGGTGCTGAAGATCATGGCGGGTCTCGAGCAGCCCTCCAACGGTGACGCGTTCCTGTCGCCCGGCTTCACCGTCGGCATCCTCATGCAGGAGCCGAAGCTCGACGAGTCCAAGACGGTCCTGGAGAACGTCCAGGACGGCGCCGCCGAGATCATGGGGAAGCTCAAGCGCTTCAACGAGGTCGCCGAGCTCATGGCGACCGACTACTCGGACGCGCTGCTGGACGAGATGGGCAAGCTCCAGGAGGACCTGGACCACGCCAACGCGTGGGACCTCGACGCGCAGCTGGAGCAGGCCATGGACGCGCTGGGCTGCCCGCCCGGCGATTGGCCGGTCACCACCCTCTCCGGTGGCGAGAAGCGCCGTGTCGCGCTCTGCAAGCTGCTGATCGAGGCCCCGGACCTGCTCCTCCTCGACGAGCCCACCAACCACCTCGACGCCGAGTCGGTGAACTGGCTGGAGCAGCACCTCTCGAAGTACGCGGGCGCCGTCGTCGCCGTCACTCACGACCGGTACTTCCTGAACAACGTCGCCGAGTGGATCCTCGAACTCGACCGCGGCCGCGCGATCCCCTACGAGGGCAACTACTCCACGTACCTGGAGAAGAAGGCCACCCGCCTCAAGGTCGAGGGCCGCAAGGACGAGAAGCGCGCCAAGCGCCTCAAGGAAGAGCTGGAGTGGGTCCGCTCCAACGCCAAGGGCCGTCAGGTCAAGTCCAAGGCGCGCCTGGCCCGTTACGAGGAGATGGCGGCCGAGGCCGACAAGGTGCGGAAGCTGGACTTCGAGGAGATCCAGATCCCGCCGGGCCCGCGTCTGGGCTCCATCGTCGTCGAGGTCAACAACCTCTCGAAGGCGTTCGGCGACAAGGTCCTGGTCGACGACCTCTCCTTCACCCTGCCGCGCAACGGCATCGTCGGCATCATCGGCCCCAACGGTGCGGGCAAGACCACGCTGTTCAAGATGATCCAGGGCCTCGAGCCCGCGGACTCGGGCTCGGTCAAGATCGGCGACACGGTCAAGATCAGCTACGTCGACCAGAGCCGCGCCAACATCGACCCCAAGAAGACCCTCTGGGCGGTCGTGTCGGACGAGCTGGACTACATCAACGTCGGCCAGGTCGAGATGCCGTCGCGGGCCTACGTCTCCGCCTTCGGCTTCAAGGGGCCGGACCAGCAGAAGCCCGCCGGCGTCCTCTCCGGTGGTGAGCGCAACCGCCTCAACCTGGCGCTGACGCTCAAGGAGGGCGGCAACCTGCTGCTCCTCGACGAGCCCACCAACGACCTCGACGTCGAGACCCTGTCCTCGCTGGAGAACGCCCTGCTCGAGTTCCCGGGCGCGGCCGTGGTCATCTCCCACGACCGCTGGTTCCTGGACCGGGTCGCGACCCACATCCTCGCGTACGAGGGTGAGTCCAAGTGGTACTGGTTCGAGGGCAACTTCGAGTCGTACGAGAAGAACAAGGTCGAGCGGCTCGGCGCCGACGCGGCCCGCCCGCACCGCGCCACCTACAAGAAGCTGACCCGCGGCTGATGGCCCGGCATATCTACAGCTGCCCGCTGCGCTGGTCGGACATGGATGCCTTCGGGCACGTCAACAACGTGGTCTTCCTGCGGTACCTGGAAGAGGCGCGGATCGACTTCATGTTCCGGCTGGCGCCCGGTGAGGGCAGCACGTCGTTCACGGGCGGGTCCGTCGTGGCCCGGCACGAGATCGACTATCTGCGACCGCTGGTGCACCGGCACGCGCCGGTGACCATCGAGTCGTGGGTGACGAAGATCGGTGCGGCCTCGATGACCGTCGCGTACGAGATCAAGGACGAGGAGGCCGTGTACGTACGGGCCTCCACGATCGTGGTCCCGTACGACCTCGCGGAAGCGCGGCCGCGGCGGATCAGCCCGGAGGAACGGTCGTTCCTCGAGGCGTACCGCGACGAACCGCCGTCGACGGCGGAGGCCGTGGCGGAAGAGGCCGTCGCCGCATGACGCGGCTGCTTCTCGCCGGTGCCGGGGAGGCGGCGGGCCTCGCCGCCTTCCTGGGCCGGCTGGTCCGCTGGGACAAGGCCGCCGTGGTGCGGCTGCGCTCCGCGGAGGGGGTGCTGGCGGTCTTCGGCCAGCCGCCCTTCGGCGGCGTGCTCGCCATTCGCACGGCCTCGCTCCGCGACGTTCTCGACCTCGATGCCACGGTCTCGGCGGGGCAGCTGCTGGAAGGCATCGAGGAACGGATCGAGGCAGGCGCCGGGGAAGCCCCCGACGGGAGCGGCGACGCCGTCGTGGTCCCGCCGTCCGTCACCGGCCCCGCATGGGCCGGGCTGCTGCCGCCGCGCGGTGGCTGGCAGCGGGTCGCGGAGTTCGCGCCCGAGGACGTACGGGCCGCCGCGGAGCGGCTGGTGGGGGAGTTCCGCTCGCGTACCGAAGTGCTGGTGCCGGAACGGCGGACGCGGGCCGAGCTCGACGCGCTCGCCGAGGAGGTCTGGTCCCGGCCGGTCGGGGACACGGCGCTGCCGATGCGCGCCGTGCACGCGGCGCAGGCGCTGGGTTTCCTGCGGGGTGGCCGCGACGAGCCGTTCACGCTGCTGACGGCAGGGGCCTGGCTGCGGCTGCGTACGCCCTACGGATCGATCGCCGTACGGCGCACCGCCCTCGGCTCCGGCCTGACGGTCACGCCCGCCTGACGGTCAAGGCCAGGCCCGCCTCGGACGCGTGCCAAAGCAGACAACGACGCACCACAACGCCGCACCACAACGCCGCACCCAACGACGCCACAACGCCGCCGGATCAGTCCTCCTCCGGCGGCGTCGGCCGGTCCGGCCAGACGCCGATGTGGTCGGATTCCAGTTCCAGCAGGACCCGGTTCTCGATGGAGAGCGCCGCGGTGTAGTCGCGGGGCAGCTGCAGCCGTCCGGCGCGGTCGACGGTGGCGTACTCGCGGGCGACGACCGACTCCTGGCCGTGTTCGTCGATCTCGGTGTGGCGCAGCACCTCGGACGCCGTCCTGCCGTCCCGGATCGCGACCGTGCGGCGTACGGCGTCGGCCACGGCGTGGTCGTGGGTGACGACGACAACGGTGGTGCCGAGCTCCTCGTTGGCGGTCCTGAACGCGGCGAAGACCTGCTCGCCGGTGGCGGAGTCCAGTTCGCCGGTCGGCTCGTCGGCCAGCACCAGGGACGGGGAGTTGGCGAGTGCGACGGCGATGGCCGTGCGCTGCTGCTCGCCGCCGGACATCTGCCCGGGGTGCCGGTCGTGGCAGTAGCCGACGCCGAGCATGGTGAGGAGCTCCGTGGCGCGCGCCGCGTGCAGCCGCTTGGCGCGGAACCCGTCACGCCCCGACAACTGCATCGGCAGCACGACGTTCTGAGCTGCCGTCAGATAGGGCAGCAGGTTGCGGGCGGTCTGCTGCCAGACGAAGCCGACGACCTCCCGGCGGTAGCGCAGCCGGGACTTGGCGTCCATGTCGAGCAGGTCGTAGCCGCCGACGGAGGCAGCGCCCGCGGTCGGGACGTCAAGGCCGGCGAGGATGTTCAGCAGGGTGGACTTGCCGCTGCCCGAGGCGCCGACCAGGGCCATCAGCTCACCCTTGGCGACGAGCAGGTCCAGGCCCTGCAGCGCCTGGACCTCGACGCCGTCGGCCGTGAAGATCCGTACCAGCCGGTCGCAGCTGATGAGCGCGTCCTGCCCGTAGGCGGGCTGCTCGCGGCGGGCCGCCGCCCGCTGTTCCAGATCGGCCAGGGTGGTCGTGGCGCCGCCGGCGCCGCCCTCGGTGGTATGGGTCATGAGCGGTCTCCTACTCTCAGGTCCGTACTCTCACGGCGCAGTCCGGTCACCCAGACCTGCGCCAGCAGCACCACACAGGCCAGCGCCAGCAGTCCGGCCGAAGGCAGCGCCAGCGAGAGCGGGTCGGCGCGCAGCCCGAGGCCGGCGGGTACGTTCGTGCCGGGGTCGCTGCCGAACGCGAGTGCGGTGATGTCCACGCCGGGCCCGAGCAGCGGGATCACCGCGAGGCCGACGAGCACGCCGCCGATCGCCGCCAGCAGTGCCTGCGGCAGCATTTCCAGGAACACCAGCCGTCGCCCGTCGCGCCGCCCCATGCCCATCGTCCGCAGCCGGGCGAGCAGCGCGGCGCGTTGGGGGGCGGCCTGGAGCAGGGACAGCAGCAGCGCGAGCGCACTGTAACCGGCGCCGCCCGCGACCGCGGCGAGATAGATGCCCCGCGCCCCGGACTGCAGGGCCGAGTCGGCGAGTACGCCGCGCTCCTCGCTCAGCAGGGCGACGAACATGTTGGAGCCGGACGCGGCGGTGGCGGCGCGCAGCGCCTTGCCGTCGATGGGACCGTTCGCGGTGATCATCAGCACCGTGGGGCCGGTGTATTGGCTGTAGTTCATGTCCGGGTGGCGCTTGGCGAGTTGCGCGGACGAGACGATCACGAAATCGGTGTTGGGTGCCGCCGGAGTGAGGTCCAGCACCGCTGCGGCCTTGATCTCGGTCGTTCCGATGGCGGGCTGCACCGAGAGGGTGCTGCCCGCGAGCTTCGCGGCGACCTTGCGGGAGACGACGGCCGGCATCGGGCCGGTGCCGTCGTCGTGCAGGAGTGCGTCGGCGGGGAAGTCGGGGAGCCCGATGGAGCGGGTCAGCGCGGCGTAGGCGACCGGGTCGACGCTGAGCACGCTGTAGGGCATCCCGAATCCGGAGGTGGGGGCGCTGGGCTCGACCCGGACGCCGGTGGTCCCGGCGACGCCGGGCACCTGCCGGATGTTCGCCGCGAGTTTCTCGGGCAGGACGAAGTTGGCGTCGATCCTGGCGTCCGCGCCGATGGCCGCGCGGGCCGCCTCGTCACGGCCGTCCGCGACCCCGGCGAGCACCGATCCACCGAACGAGGCCACCGTCAGCGACATCAGCAGGGCGAGCAGCGGCAGTTGGGCGCTGGCCGGGGAGCGGCCGGCGCGGGCCAGGCCGAGGTGGGTGACGGCGCCGGTCAGCCGGGCCGCGGGCCGGGCCAGCAGCCGCAGCGGCAGCGGGTACAGGCGCAGCAGGATCAGGGCGGCGGCGATGGCGACGAGGACGGGTGCGGCCGCGAGAAACGGGTCGGCGCCGCTGACGGTGCCCCGCCGGCGCAGGGCGACGACCGCGCCGATGACCAGGACGGTGACCGTCAGCTCGGCCACCGTACGGCGCCGGGAGGGCCGGGCGGCGGCCACGTCCTCGCGTGCGGCCGGGCGCGGCCTGCGGTGGACGGCGACGGCCCGCAATGGCAGGGCGAGCGAGGCGGTCACGGCCACTGCGGAGCCGAGCAGCACGGACAGCAGGTACCGGTCGGTCGGCAGCAGGACCAGGGCGAGCACGGTTCCGGCGAGCGCGGCCGGCACGGCGGCCGCCGTGGTCTCGCCGAGCAGCCGTCCGACCATGCCGCGCAGGGAGCCGCCGCGCGAGCGCAGCAGGGCGAGTTCGCCGCGCCGCCGCTCGGCCGCGAGCCCGCCGGCCATGAGCAGGACGGCGAACGCGGTGGCGCCGACACCGATCGCGGCGACCAGGACCAGCGGCAGCGCCGCCGCCCGGTCGCGTTCGTAGGCGGTGAGCAGCCGGCCGAGCCCGGTCGTGATGTGGATGTAACTCCCGGTGCCCTCCTGCAGCGCGGTCGCGGCCGGGCCGCTGTCGAGCGAGGCCAGCTGCGCCTGGAGCGGGGCCACGTCCTGGGCCGTGAGCCGGCCGGCGTCGGCGGGGTGGTGCCAGTAGAAGGACGCGCCCTTGCCCAGGCTGAGCAGGGCCGGTGCCGCCTCCGGCGCGATCAGCACGGTGAAGTGCCAGTAGAACGTGGGGTATTCGCCGGGCCGCGGGGGAGGTGACGTCAACTGGGGAGCGAGGACGTCGGGTTCCTCGTTCCAGTACGCGCCTCCCGGCTCGGTGGGTGAGACGATGCCGGTCACATGGACGGTGAACGCCGTGCGCAGGGTGCTGAGGTGGATCTCGGAGCCGGGACGCAGGCCCATCACCTTGGCGGTCTGTTCGGTGACCGCCGCATCGACGCGGTTCGACCCGCCCGACGCGTCGGCGGGAGCGGGACCGCGCGGCATGCTGCCGGCCACCAGCCGGGAGTGCTGCTCCAGACCCTGCTGGGCGACGAGGTCGGCCATCGGGTTCAGCACCTTGGTCGGCCGGGGCAGTCCGGGATCCAGCGCCGCGGAGTCGCTGCCGGTCCTGACCCCGATCACGGACTGACCCGGCAGCAGGCGCAGAGGCGGTCGTACGAGCTTCTGGAACTCCGACTCCACGCCGGCGATCCACTCCGGCGCGAACCGCGACGCTCCGGAGGCGCCCTCGGTGTCCGGACCCGACGAGGTGTCGCTGAGGGACAGCGTGCGGTCGCGCAGCTTGGCGTCGGCGAGCGAACCGCGCAGCGCCTTGACCTCGTAGCGGTCCACCGCCCGCGGCAGCGCGGCCGCGAGGAAGGCGGTGACCAGCACGAGCAGGGCCATCGCGATGGCGGCGGCCGGAGCGGCGCGCAGCCGGACCCGCACCCAGGAGAGCGCGGCGGCCCGTGGAGCCGCCGGGAGACCTTCGGTCCCGTTCGTCATGTCAGTCCTCCCCTTGCCTGCGCAGCGCGGTGACCGGGTCGCCGCGCCGGACCGCCGTCAGGACGACCACCAGCAGCGGTACGACCAGCACGATGGCGATCAGCTGGGCCAGCGGCCCCACCGGCAGGGTGACCAGCAGTCCCGGAACGGGCTGGGACGCCTGCGCCGTCAGAACGATCAGTGGTACGACCAGCCGGGTCAGCAGCGCGCCCAGCGCCACCCCGACCACCAGGGCCAGCAGCACCAGCAGGCCCTGCTCCGCGGCCATCATCCGGGCCAGCTTGCGGCGGGGCGCCCCCAGCGCCCGCAGCACCGTGAACTCCCCGCTGCGCTCGCGGATCGCGCCGGCCGAACTGACCGCGAAGCCCACCGCCGCCAGCACCGCGGCGGCGATCACGGCGGCCGGCAGCACCGACTGCGGCCCGGCGCCAAGCGGGTCGGCCCGCAGCTCCGACGCGGTCTCGTCACGCACCAGCAGGGAATCGATGTCGGCCCGGTCGCGCAGCGCGGCGGCGATCTTCCCGGTGGCGCCCGGCCGGGCGGCCAGCCACCACTCGCTGGGCTCCATGCCGCGGCCGCCCGTCGCGTTGAGCGTCCGGTTCACGGCGCGCAGGTCCAGCAGCAGCGCTCCGCCGTCCTTCAGGGAGGACGGCGGTGCGGTGGTGCCGGGCAGCGCGCGGATCGCGGAGGTGATGCGCACGGTCGTCTCGATGCCGTTCAGTTCGACGCGGACATCGCCGCCCACCTTGCTGCCGGTGGCCAGCAGGAAGGCGTCGGTGGCGACCCCGGCGAGCGGCGGGGCGGCCGGTTCTGCGACACGTACGGAGAGGTGGGCGCCCTTGGAGTCCGCCAGGGTCGGGTCGGTGGCCCCGGTCGAGTAGTCCACGGTCAGCGCGGCCCCGGCCTGGGTGCTGGTGACGGTGCCGGCGTTCGGCTGGAGGGCGGGGTCACTGCCGAGCGTGGTGTCGGCCCGCTGCATCTGCGCCTTCGCGGCCCAGGACGAGCCGGCGGCGGCCGTCAGCGGGCGGACGGCGCCGTCCGCGGTGACGGTCGCCGGGGCGAGGGTGAGCCGGTGCTTCTCGACGAACTCGGGGGCCGCGTAGTCGACTTCGACGCGGGTGAGCCGCAGCGGTCCCGCCGGGGACCCGCCCGTCCGGCCCGCCGCGTCGGCGAGGTCCAGGACCAGGAGGTGCGGCTTTCCGTCGGCCGGGACATCGCCGAGCGGGAACGCGTATGTGATGCCGTTGCCGTCCTTGAGGACCGCGGTGAGCGAGTCGACGACCCCGCCCTGCCCGTCCGAGTCGAGCCGCGCGGTGAAGCGCAACTGCTGGGCGGTGGCGTCGACGGGGAAGCCCGCGGTCTCCTTCGCTCCGCCGGACGGATCGGCCCGCAGCGGCCGGAGCAGCTCCGGCAGCGGACGGTCGGCGAGATCCTGGCGGAACCGCATCACCTCGCCGGCCTTCGCCGTGTCGATCATGAGGACGGAGGCCACGCGCTGTTCGGGCAGCGTCAGTTGGGACCGCGCCGCGGGGGCGGCGGTGGCGATGCCGGGAGTGTGTTCGTACACCCCCGCCTGTCCGAACGGCGGGGTGGTGGCGCCGGTCACCCGCAGGTCCGCGCCCACCGCGAAGTCGGCCTGGTCGCGCTGGGACCGGTCCCAGCTAGCGCCCTGTCCGATCGCGAACATGCCCATGGCGACGGCCAGTACGAGCAGCAGCACGGCTCCGGCGCCGCGCCGCGGTCGCCGGGAGAGCTGCCAGCCCGCGAGGGCGAGCGCCAGCCCGCTGCCCCGCGCCGCCCTGCGCTCACCGAGCCGGGCGGCCAGCGGCAGCAGCCGCAGGATCAGGACGGTGCCGGCCAGCAGGCACAGCGCGGGCGCGGCGACCAGCACCGGGTCCACGCCGAGGCTGCCGCCGGTGTCGGCGCTCAGCACCCCGGTGTCCGAGGCGCGGCTCGACAACTGCCAGTAGGCGATGCCGGCGAGCAGCAGCAGTCCGAGGTCGGCCCCGGCCTGTACCGCGGCGGGCAGCGCCCCGCGCCGGGCGCGTGCCGAGCGCTCCTCGACATAGCTCCCGGCGCTCCGCAGGGCCGGCACGATGACGGCGAAGGCGCAGGCCAGCGCGGTTCCGGCGGCCACCCACCAGGCGGCCGCACCGATCGCGCCGCCCAGGTCGGTGCCGGACCTGGCCCGCGCACCCTGCCCGGCCAGCAGCCGGATGACCGGCCCGGCGAGCAGCGGCGCGGCCAGTCCCGCGGGCACCGCGAGCAGCAGTGACTCCGTGGCGGCCAGCCGGGCGACGCGGCCGCGCGAGCCGCCGCGGGCCCGCAGCAGCGCGGTCTCGCCGGCCCGTTCCTCGGACAGCAGCTGGGCGACGAGCAGCAGGGCGAAACCGGCCAGGATCAGCAGCTGCAGTGCGCCGATCAGCAGCGTGGAGCGGGTCACCAGCAGGGTGCGCTGCACCCCGGTGAGCAGGTCGGGCAGCTCGGAGGAGATCTGGATGCCGGAATTCGCCGGGTCCTTGGCGGTGGCGTCGATGGTCCGCCGCACGTCGTCCCGCACCCCGGGGATCCCGGCCACGTCCAGGTTCCGGAAGTCGGCGGTGCTCTGCCAGGACATCTCGGCGGGCGTGAGGCGGTCGGAGGCGAAGACGCTCGGGTCGGCGAGCAGCGGCCCGTAGGTGGTGAAGGACACGGTGCGGATGCCGTGGCCGCCCATCGGGTCGAGCTGCCAGTACGGGTCGGTCCGGTCGGTCGGGCGGTAGGTGCCGGTGACCCGGATGTGGAGCACCGGGCCGCCGAGCCGGCTGGTCAGGTCGACCAGGGTGCCGGGCCGCACGCCCAGGGAGCGGGCCACGGGCTCGGGGACCGCCACCGGCACGACGCCGGTGCCGCGGTCGACCGCGGTGGGCCAGCCGCCCTGGACCAGCGTCACGTGCGCCCGGTCGAAGGTGGCCAGCAGCGTCAGGTCCGGGTCGGCGCCCTTGGGGGCGCCGGACGCGGCACCGCCCAGCGTGGCCGGCAGCGCGTACGGCCCGGACCGGGTGCTGGACCGCACCTCCGCGGGCAGCCCGTCGTACGCGCTCCCCAGGTTCTTGCGGATCCCGGCGTCCGAGGTCCGCCAGGCGTCGGCCGTGACGGTCATCTGGACGTTGACGGTGGTCCGCGCCGCCGACTGGTGTTCGAGTGTGCGGCGCAGCCCGGCATCGCCGATGGCGCTGGTGAACGCGGCGAGGGTGGCCAGCACGCTGGTGGTGAGAACCACGGTGAGGAGGGCGGCGGTCAGCAGCAATCGGTGCGCGCGGACACGCAGAAACACAAACCCCGTCACGCTTATCCCCCGTTCGACCGCTGTTCGGATGCTCTCAAACAGATCGGGCGTGAGGAAGTGTAGAAGATTGTCGCAATACGATCGTGACCCGTTGTCCGTTGTCCGATGTCCGGTCAGCGGACGGTCGCAGCACGGTCAGACGGTAACGGCGGTCCGCTCAGCCCGCGGTGTTCACCATCGACGCGGCGGCGTACACCAGGTAGTCCCACAACTGCCGCTCGTGCTCAGGCGCGAGGGCCAGATCGTCGACCGCGTCCCGCATGTGGCGCAGCCACGCGTCGTGCGCGGCCTGGTCGACCTGGAAGGGCGCGTGGCGCATCCGCAGCCGCGGGTGGCCGCGGTTGTCGCTGTAGGTGCGCGGGCCGCCCCAGTACTGCATGAGAAAGAGCGTCAGGCGCTCCTCGGCCGGGCCGAGGTCCTCCTCCGGGTACATCGCCCGCAGTTCGGGGTCGGCCGCGACACCCTCGTAGAAGCGGTGCACCAGCCGCCGGAACGTCTGCTCGCCGCCGACGGCGTCGTAGAACGTCTGCTGCGGCGCCGTGTCCTGCGGGGTCTCGTTCACTCAGCTCCACCTCAAGATGTCGCACCGGCCCGGCGCCGGTCGACGTGGTGCGCGCACGGGGCACCGGGGTCGCCCCCGGGAAGCGCGCGGCACTCCTCCATGGTCTCAGACGACCCGGCGGAGGACCTGGGACCTACGACCCGGTGCGCGACGGGGGCGGGACGAGGGCGCGACGGGGGGGCGGGAACGGTCTCCGGCCGCCCGGTGCGGGCGCGGGGCGTCGCGGATCGGGCCCGGCCGCCGCACAGTGGAGCTATGGAGGACGCGGACCGGAAGGATCACCGCACCGAGGCGGCGGACGCGCTGCGCGACCTGCTGGTACGCCGGATCGTCGCGGCCGGCGGGCTGGCCGACCCCGGGTGGCGGGCGGCCTTCGAGCAGGTGCCGCGCCATCTGTTCGTCCCCGAGTACTACAGTCCGCGGCCCGGCGGATACGAACGGCTCACCGCGGACGACCCCGATCCGAAGGAGCGCGCCCGCTGGCTGACCGGCGCCTACGAGGACGTTCCGCTGGTCACGCACGTACAGGACGGAAGGCTGATCTCGTCCAGCAGCCAGCCGTCGCTGATGGCCTCGATGGCCGAGGCACTGGAGGTACGGGAGGGGCGGACGGTGCTGGAGATCGGCGCAGGCACCGGCTACAACGCGGCGCTGCTCGCCCACCGCCTCGGCGACGACGCCGTCACCACCGTCGACCTGGACCCGGAGATCACCGACGCGGCCCGCGCGCACCTCGCGACGGCGGGCGCCGCACCGGCCGTCGTCACCGGCGACGGAGCCCTCGGCCACCCGGACCGGGCGCCCTACGACCGGATCGTCGCGACCTGCGAGCTGCCGTCCGTGCCGGTCGAGTGGCTGCGCCAGTGCCGCCCCGGCGGCCGGATCCTCGCGCCGTTCGCGGGCGGGCTGATCCGGCTGACCGTCACCGGTCCCGACCGTGCGGAGGGCCGTTTCCTGCACACCGCGGCCTACTTCGTCCCGCTGCGCGGAGCGGCCGCCTCCCACCGGCGGGATCCCGTACCGGACGGGCCGGACGACGGGTCACCGGACGCGCCGCCGGACGAGGCCCCGGAGACGGTCCGCTGGTCCGGCACGCCGCCGCGGGTCCTGGAGGACGATCTCTTCCGCTTCCTGCTGACCCTCCGGACGGGCGCGCTGGAGGTCCGCTGGGCCTCCGGCGACCGCGGCGTCGCCATCACCGCCCCTGACGGCTCCAGCGCCCGCGCCGACCGCGACGGCAGGGTCCTGCTGGCCGGGCCCCGCGATCTGTGGGCGATCGCGGAGGACGCCCACGAGCTGTGGCTGCGCGCGTCCCGGCCGGCGCGTGACCGCTACGGCCTCTCCGTCGACGGAGACCGCCAGTGGACCTGGCTGGACGCTCCTGACGGGGCGCACGTCTGGGACGTCCCGGCCGCCTGAAGGGCTCGGGGCAACAGGGGCAGCGAGAGGGCAACGAGAAGGGCAGCGAGAAGGCCCCGCCCCCGGCGGAACTGCCGGGTGCGGGGCCTGCCTCGTGTTGCCTCGTGTTGCTGCGAGAGCCGGAGTCCGGGTTACCGGACCGCCGGGATCAGCTGTAGTAGCCGAACAGGTCGGCGATGACCTGGACGGTGCCCGGGCTGGTGCTCCCGAAGTCGATCTTGCCGTTGACCACGGGGACCGTGACCAGGTTGGGGATCGTCTGTCCGGGGACCCAGTTGATGTTGGAGGCGTTGGGACGGGTCGTCCCGTCGGGCCACACGGTGAGGAACCCGAGGCCGGTGCCGCCGGTGACGGTGACGTTCAGGACGACGGCCTTGGCGTTGGCCAGGACATTGCCGTCGTTCAGGCTCAGCGCCAGCTGGGAGTTGGGCGCCATCGCACCGCCGTTGCCGGTCGAGCCGACTCCGGAACGGGTGTCGAGCAGCCGGGTCGGACCCGCGGTGTGGAACGTCCTGCCGGTCCCCGAGTCGGTGAAGTAACCGAAGACGTCGGCGATGATGTGGGCCGTTCCGGCGCTGCCGTTGTACAGATCCACCGAACCGTCGGCGCCGACCGGGACGATCACCGAGTTGGCGATCGTCTGGCCCTTCGCCCAGTTGAGGTTGGAGGAGGCCGGCCGGGTCGTGCCGTGCGGCCACGCGGTCAGGAAGCCGCCCTGCGCGGTGGCGGTGACGGTGGTGTTGAGGACCACCGCGGTGACGCCGGTCGCCGGGATGCCCTGGGCGCCCGCGACCTTGAAGTTCACCGTGCCCTTGCTCGCGGCCGGCGTCGTGGTGGGAACGCCGATCGAGGTCCGGGTGTCCAGCAGTCGCGCCGGACCCGCGGAGGCGTAGGTGGAACCCGACGGGTTCGTCGAGTAGTAGCCGAAGACGTCGGCGATGAGGTGCGTCGTTCCGCTGGTGACGTTGCCCAGGTCGACCGAGCCGTCGGCGCCGACCGGAACCGTCACCAGGTTCGCGACGGTGTCGCCCTTCACCCAGTTGAGGTTGGACGAGGTCGGCCGGGTCGCACCGTGCGGCCAGGCGGTCACGTAGCCGGGCTGCGTGGTCGCGGTGACCGTGACGTTGAGGACCACCGCGGTCACACCGCTGGCCGGGGCACCCGGAGCGCCCTTGATCTTCAGGTTCACCGTGGTGTTACCGGGGACCGGCGTGGTGGTGGGGACGCCGATGGCGGACCGGGTGTCGAGCAGACGGGCCGGGTTCGCCGGGGTGAAGGTGCCGGCCGGCTTCTCCGGCAGCGCCTTGCACAGGCCGGTGGCGATGGCCCGGCCGTGCGGGGCGCCGAGGCCGGTGGCGAGGTCGTAGCCGGAGCCGGCCTGGTAGAGGCCGCCGGTGTAACCGGAGCTCAGCAGGTCGTTGTTGCCGGTGACGACGTCACGGAACGAGGACGCCGGGAGCTTGTAGAGCGCCGGGTTCACGAAGCCGAGCGGGCCGTCGGCGGCGCACGCCAGGTCCATGTCGGCCTGGGCGATCAGCGCGGCCCAGGTCGGCGCGGACGCGCTGGTGCCGCCGAACATGTGCCAGATCGGGTAGCCCTGGGAGTCACGGCCCCAGGTGATCGGGTAACCCGTGTTCGGGTCGCCCAGAGCCGCCACGTCCGGTACCTGGCGGCAGGTCTCGCCCGCGGCTGCGCCGCAGGCGTTGTTGTAGCCGGGGCCGGTGAAGCCGTTCTGGTAGCCGGCAGCGGTGGCCGACTTCCAGATGGAGGAGACGCCGCCGCCTGTGGCGCCGTCGCCGTCGTTCCAGACCGACTCGTTGGCGCCGACCATGTTGGTGCCGCCCACGGCGAGCACGTACGGCTGGCTGGAGGGGTCGTCCGTCCCGACGGTGGGGTCGGGCGCGCCCGGACGCGAGCAGTCGGTGGAACCGCTGTCACCTGCGGAGGATGTGACCGTCTGGCCCTGTGCCGCCGCCTGCTGGAAGATCACGTTCTCGGCGGCCATGACCGCGGAGGGAGTGCCGATCTCGCAGGAGCCCCAGCTGGTGGAGATCACCTGGGCGCGGTTGTCCGTGACGATCCGCTGGTAGGTGTCGAGCACCTGGTTCCAGGTCGCCTTGTTGGCGTCCGGGCCCTGGTAGACCAGGATCGAGGCTTCCGGCACCAGGCCGATGAGGTCCTCGATGTCGAGGGCCGCCTCCCCGCCGATGTTCTTGGTGGAGTCGGCCGGAGCCGTCGGACCGCCGTCGACATTGATCGCGGTAACGGGGACCTTCGTGCCGTAGCACGCCTGGTAGGCGGCGATGTCCTTCGGGTCGTAGCTCTCCAGCTCGAAGAGCGCCACGGACACGCCGGTGGTCGGAATCGGCCGGTTGTTCATCCCGTAGGCCTTGGAGAGCTCGCCGGCGCTCCAGTACTGCTGGGTGTCCGTGAGGAAGTTGTCGCTGAACAGCGACTTGGCGTCAGCGCACAGCTGCGGGGACTTGCCCGCGGCGTGCGGGGCGACCGTGGCCGCCGAGGCCTTCGACTTCGCGGTGAACTGCCCCTTGGAGGTGACGTGCTTCGGCTTCACGGTGGTCAGGGTGTTCAGCCCCACGACACCGGTGATCGCCGACGCGATGTCGGCCCGCACGGCCGGCGCCGCGTTGTTCGTCAGGCCGGTGCGGCCGTCCGCCAGCCGGTAGTCCGAGAAGCTGGTCCCGAACGCCTTGGCGGCCGCGCTCACGGTGGTGTGCACCGGAATGGAGAAGCCGTCCGCCGAGACCTCGCCCGGGTCGAGACCCTGGGCGGTGAGGGCGGCGCGCACCCGGTCGACGGTGGCTCGCGTCGGGCCGAAGGCCGGGCCGAACTCACCGGTCTTGAGGTAGTGGTGGTACTGCGGCGAGGCGGGGTCGGACACCGCCGCGATGAAGCTCTTCAGGCCGGCCGGGTCGCGCGGGCTGAGCGACACGCTCAGGTCCAGCGCCGCGTCCCCGTCGGGAGTACCGGTGCGCAAGGCGCCGTGCGGAGCGACCGGGGCGGACCCGATCCGCTTCGGTGCCGGAGCCGGGGTGGTGTCGGCCAGGGCGGCGGGCGCCGCGGTGGCGATCATGGCGACCGCGGTGGCGGTCACCATGCCTATGCGAAAAACCTTTTCACGGGCTGCAATGCCCATGCGTCAACTCCCTCAAGATCTGCGTCGAACGGCCGTGCGGCCACGGCGATACCGCGAGAGGGCGCCCCCGGCACCGCGCGGAGCGCGGCGGACGGCGGCAGAGAAGAGTTGGTCCCCCCTGGTACGGGCACGACCCGTACCGGACCTGCGAAAGAGCCCCCCCGGCGGATCACCGGGCGAAGGGTGACCGAACCCCTTCACCGGATGAGAACAGCCAGCAAGGCTTTCTATCAGCTGTGCGAACGCGAGCGTCGTTCAGGTGTACGAAGTTTGCTCATCCTTGGTAAAGGTGGTGCGGGAGTGACATCAGCCGCGGCTGACCGTGATCGTCGTCCAGGCGCCGACGTGGACGCGGTCGCCGTCCTTCAGCGGTACCGGGAGGTAGGGCTGGATCGGGTCAGCGGCCCCATTGACCGTGGTGCCGTTCGTCGAGTCCTGGTCGACGACGGACCAGCCGCCGTCGGGCTGTTGCACCAGAACGGCGTGCTGGTGCGAGACGCCCGGGTCCTCGGGGGCGCGGGACAGGTCGATGTCGGGAGCCTCGCCCGTGCTGTGCCGGCGGCGGCCGATGGTGATCTGGTTGCCGACCAGCGGCAGCCGCAGTTCGGGGGAGTACGACGGGAAGTACAGACCGGTGGCGTCGGGTCCGCTGCGGGCCATCATCGCGGTGAAGTAGTCACGGTCGGCGGCGACGGTGGCGGTCCAGGCCGTCACCTCGGGCACGACCGGGGCCACGGCCGGCTCCGGCACGACGGCCTCGGGCCGGGACGGCGCCGACGGGGTGGAGGGCGCGCTCGGCGGCGTGAGCAGGAAGTCGCCCGAGCCGCCCGGGATGATCGCCTCGGGAGCCAGCGGCTCCGCCGGGCGGTTCATCTGGGACGGGCGCGAGCGCTGCGACTCGTACCGCTGGTAGGGCGGGAACCCCGGCGAGGGAGGGGACGGCGGCGCGACGAAGGTGGTGGCGGTGTGCGTCTGGAAGTTGTAGCGGCACTCCTCGCAGAACAGCGCCAGCCCCTCCCGCGGCGTACCGCAGGTCGGGCACGGCTCGGCCGCAGCCGTGGCGTCCGGATCGTAGCCGGAGACCACCGGCCCGGCGGGCCCGGAGGCCGCGGAGGAGGACGGCACGGCGGGTGCGGACATGCGGTGGCCGCACACCTCGCACCAGTCGTCGGTTCCCGACTGGTGACCGTTCGGACAAGTCGACATACGGCTGGCTCCCCCTCCGCCTGCGAGCGCGGTTACTTCTTGACGCGTACGGTTTTCGTCGACCGCGTCTCCAAGGTCATCTCGTCGGCGTCCGCGACCCGCGCCTTCAGCCGTACGGTACCGCTCGGCGCGTCGACCACGTCGACCACCTTGGCCAGCAGCTTCGCGGTGTCGTCATTGCCCGAGGCGCTCGCGAGCTGAACGGCGCGGCCCAGCTTCGCGGTCGCCCCGTCGATGTCGCCTGACTTGCGTGCTTCCAGGCCCTCCTGGATGACGGAGGCGAGCTCCGCCTGGCCGGTGTAGTGCGCGACCTGCGGGTTGATCCGGGTCGAGGCGGCCATGTCGTCCGTCCACACCGCCCGCACCAGCCCCTGGGAGAGCACCTGGGAGGTGCCGTCCGGCTGCGGCAGGACCAGCGAGAGCCGGGCGGCGAGCATCTCCTGGCCGACACCGGCGTTCGGCACCTGGACGCACACGTGGTAGTCGCGGGACTCGTCGCCCCAGGAGCCGGTGGGGTAGTCGCCGGCCCGCGGACCGGCCTCCGTACGGCGTGCCGTCAGATCCTCGACGGTCGGCGCGACCTGCTTCACGAACTTGATCTCGGAGCCCTGCGGGGTCCACAGCCGCAGCCCCACGTCCGCGACCTCCTTGCCCATCGCGGTCTCCATCATCGCCTGGAAGTCCGCCTTCAGCCCGGCCGGGTCGGCGACGATGTCGACGGAGCCGAGCATCGCGGAGGCGATCCCGGTCAGCTCCTTGACCTCCCAGTCCGTCCCCACGCCCCGCGCGTCACAGGTGAAGCGGCCGGCGCATGCCTCCAGAGTGGCCCGCAGGTCCTCCGGCTTCTCGTGCTCGTTGCGGCCGTCGGTCAGCAGGATGCCGTGCCGGATCGGCACATCGGCGGTCGCCAGCAGCCGGTCGGCGAGCCGCAGCCAGGTGCCGATCGCGGTGCCGCCGCCCGCGGTGAGCTTGCGCAGCGCCTGCTTGGCCTGGCCGCGGGTCTGCGCATCGGCCACCGCGAGACCGCCGTTGGCGGGGTAGACCTCGCGGGCCTGATGGGTGCCGCCGACCACCGCGAAGGCCACCCCGTCGCGGATCGTGTCGATCGCGGCGGCGGTCGCGTCACGGGCGTTGCGCATCTTCGTGGGCGGGTAGTCCATCGAACCGGAGCAGTCCACCATGATCACCACAGCTCCGCCCGGGGCGCCGTCGGTGGCGTAACCGGGAGCCGCCAGCGGGTGACCGCCGGAGGTGCCGCCGCCGGTCGACGTCACCGTGACGATGGCATTGACCTCGCGGCCGCCCTCGGGCAGGTACTCGTTCTGATAGATGTCGACCGAAAACTGCGGCACGTTCGACTTGGAGAAATTGGCCATCGCGTGAGCTCCTCGCGCTCCTCAGTCCACAAAGACATCCCCCGGAGAGGGACCGGTTCTACGCAGGTTCGGATCCTGCCCGCCCCACCGTGGCCGGGAACGGAAGTACGGCGACTGTTACGTTGTCGTGGCCCCCGCCGTCGAGCGCCACCCCCACCAGCGTCTGCGCGCAGTGCAGCGGCCGGGTGCGGGCGTCGGCCGGTACCACCGCCGCCAGTTCGGCCGCGGACTCGGCGTAGTTCCACAGCCCGTCGGTGCACACGACCACTACACCCGTTCCCTCCGGCTGGAAGGAAGCGGTGTGCGGATCGATGTCGACGGCGTCGGCGCCGAGCCAGCCGGTGATCGCGTGGGCGCGCTCGTCCGCGTACGCCTCGGCCTCGGACATCAGCCCCGCCGACACCATCCGGGCCGCCCACGAGTCGTCCTCGGTGAGGCGGGCGGACGGGGTGCTCCGGTCGTCCGGGACCCAGTACGCGCGGCTGTCGCCGATCCAGCCGACGGTGAAGACCGGGCCCGCGGCGACGGCGCTCACGCAGGTGCAGGCCGGGGCGTTGTGGTGCGGGCCCTGCCGGACGTCGTCCTCCTCGGCGAGCACCGCCACCGCGTGGGCCGCCGCCAGCAGGGCGTCGTGCATGGCCTGTTCCGGCGGACTGCCGTGTTCCAGCGCGTCGAGCAGCTTCTCGCTGCCCACCGCGGCGGCCGCCGCCGAGGCGTCGTCCGGGCGGTACGCCGACGAGACGCCGTCGCACACCACCGCGATGACCGCGGGTGTCCCGTCCGGCAGCGAGGTCGCCGCCACGGCGAACGCGTCCTCGTTGCGGTGGTGCCGCAGACCGCGGTCGCTGACCGCGGCCACGCCTTCGAGTTCGCGCTCCTGGTGGTCGCGCAGCCGCGGCTGCGCGTGCCCGCAGTGCTCGCAGTACCCGTCGGCGTCGACCCCGCCGACCCCGCACGCCACACAGGTCCGCCCCTGCGGCGCCGGTCCGGCGAGCAGTTCCTCGCGCGGGTCGGTGACCTCCGCGGCGGGCTGCGGCGGAGCGGGTGCGTCGGCGCTCGCCGGCGGCTGCCCCGGTGCGGTCTGCCCGGGGGCCGCAGCGGGGCTTCGGGGCGGAGCGAGCGCGAAGGGATCGGTGAACTCACCGTTCCCCGTGCCCGCCGCCGAGCCGTTGCCGGAGGGCCCGGTTCCGGGCAGGTCGGCGCCCGCGGCGGGGAGCGGCGCGGTCACGTCCGCGCCGCATACGCCGCAGAACTTGTCGCCCTCCTCCAGCGGTTCCGCGCAGCTGGGGCAGCTGATCGACTGAGCTGACTGGGCCGACTCCGGCAGTCCTGGCATTCGGTTACACCCACGTCCGGGGGCGGAAACGGTTGGCCCGCTCCACCAGTTCGATCCTTGTGCGGTCCTTCTGGGCCAGCCGGGCCAACACCCGGTACGAGCGCTCCAGGCCGAAGCGCAGCCCGCGTTCGTCCAGGGCGCTGCCCAGCAGCACCGGATGGGCGGCGGCGGGCTGCGCACCCTGGCCACCTGCCAGCACCCAGTCGAGCGCGCTGCCGAGCACCTCGGCGGACAACTGCTCGCGCCGGTCGGCGTCGAGGCCCTGCTGCTGCAACTGCTCGACCTGCCGGCCCGCGGCCGTCAGATCGTCCAGCAACGGTTCGTGCGGGGACCGGTCGCGCAGCCGGGCCCTGATCGCCGCGACCCGTGCCGCGGTGAAGTGGATGGACGACTCGGGCACCGACTCCAGGACCTGTACGGCGCCGGGCCGGTCGCCCGCCGCCAGCCGCACCCGGGCCAGGCCGAAGGCGGCGCTGACGTAGCTCTGGTCGGTGGTCCACACCAGGCGGTAGTACTCGGTCGCGTTGTCCAGCTGGCCCAGCACCTCGGCGCAGATGCCCAGCGCGAGCTTCGGCGCGGACTCGCCGGGGAACGCGTCGTAGACCGCGTCGAAGGAGAGCGCGGCCGTCTCGTGGTCGCCGGTGGTCAGCGCGGTGAGGCCGCGGTGCCAGACGACGCGCCAGTCCTCCAGGTCGTCGTCGGCCAGGCCCTGCAGGACGAGCAGCGCGGCGCCGCCGTCGCCCAGTTCGAGCCGGGCCCGCAGATCGCGCAGCCGCCGCTCGACCGACTCGACGGGGGAGGACTGCAGCGCGGAGATCAGTTCGGAGGGCGCCGCCGACGACAGACCCGCCAGGAAACCGGCGTTGGGGTCGGACGGGTCCACATGCGGCACGGGCAGCGCCAGTACGGCGGCGGGTGCGTCGAGCCGGGTGACCGACGGGAAGCCGAATCCGGTGCCGTCCCCCGCCGGTCCTGCCGCACCCGGCAGGGCGGCCGGGGCGATGGGCACCGTGCCGACGACGGTCGCGCTGTACGGGAGGGGCGCGCCGGGCGGCAGGGCGGGTGCGCCCGGAGTGCCCGCCAGGGCTCCCTGCTGTGCGCCGCCCTGCGGCGGGATGAACGCGGGCGGCGCGCCGTTCAAGCTGTTGGCAGCGCCCGCGGCGACCGCGCCGGGCTTGCGGCGGCGGTCCGCGCCGAGCCGGGACGCGTCGCCGGGCAGCGGGTGCACCAACTCCGTGTCCACCACCCGGATCTCCGGCCCGAAGAGGGTGGAGAGCGCGGGCCGCGGCTTGCCGGTCTCGAGTGCGACGACCTCGCGCAGCACGCCCAGCAGCTGGTCCGACATCTCCTCCGCGGACGCGAAGCGCTTGTCCGGGTCCGGGTCGGTGGCGCGCACCAGCAGCCGGTAGAAGGACTCGTAGCGGGAGAAGACCTCGATGTTGTCGGGGTCGGGCAGGCTGTCGGCGAAGACGTTGGTGTAGCCCTGGAAGTCGAAGGTCAGCACGGCCAGGGTGCGCGCGACGGTGTACAGGTCGGAGGCGACGGACGGGCCCAGCTCGGCGACCTCCGGGGCCTGGTAGCCGACCGTGCCGTAGATCGCGCTGTCGTTGTCGTCCATCCGGCGGACCGCGCCCATGTCGATCAGTTCGAGGCGGTCCTCCTGCTGGATGGCGTTGTCGACCTTGAAGTCGCAGTACAGCAGGTTGCGGCTGTGCAGATAACCGAGCGCGTCCAGCGCCTCGATGGCGTACGCGATGGCCGTCGCCACCGGCAGCGGCGCGCGCTTGCCGTCGGGACCGCGCCGGTCGTTGGCGATCTCCTTGAGCGACTTGCCGCCGACGTAGGCCATCACGATGTAACCGTCGAGAGTGCCGGACCGCTGGTCCAGGTGCTCCACGAAGTTGTAGATGCGGACGATGTTCGGGTGCTCGATCTCGGCGAGGAACCGCCGTTCGGAGACGGCCGCGGCCAGCGCGTCCTCGTCCCCGGTGTCCAGCAGGCCCTTGAGCACCACCCAGCGGTCGGAGACCGCGCGGTCCACCGCGAGATAGATCCAGCCGAGCCCGCCGTGCGCCAGGCAGCCCACGACCTCGTACTGGCCGCGCACGACATCGCCGGCCCGCAGCTTCGGCGAGAAGGAGTACGGGTGCCCGCACTTGGTGCAGAAGCCCTCCGTGCGGCCGGCCTTGTCACCGCGGCTGCGGCCCACCGGCGCCCCGCAGTCGCCCTTGCTGCAGAACCGCTTGCGCTCGGGGACCTGCGGGTTGTCCAGGACGGCCGCGGCCGGATCCGGGCGCGGGATGGGCGGTACGGAGACCAGCCCGGCGCCCAGCTTGCCGCGGGTGGAGCCGCTGCCCGTGCTCCGGGAGCTGCGCACCGACACCGAACGTCCGGTGGTGGAGCCGCTGAGGGCGCGGGACAGCCGCCCGGACACCGAACGGCGCGAGGACCGCGAGGACGACTTCGACGAACGGGAGGAGTGCGCCGACGAGCGCCCCGAGTCCAGGCCGCCGCCGGCGGCCGACCGTGCCGAACTGCTCGCCGCCGCGACGGCCACGGGAGCCAGCCCGCAGGTGTCGCAGTACAGCTCGCCGCCGCCCATGTCCTCCAGAGCCCCGCCGCAGCCGGGCCGTTGGCACTTGCTCACGGTGTCCCCCCTCGTTCCATCGTGCGGCCGGCCCGTAGCCGTCCAGCCCTCTTCCATCCAACCCTCTTCTGTGGTCCCACCGGCAGATGGTTCCGCATCAGGATTCCCGCCTGTCCGCGGGTTGCGACTGCCTCGGCCCGAGCACCTCGGCCACCGCCTGCTGGTAGCGCAGCACCGTCGACTCCGCGGCCCGCAGATCGCAGGGCGCGCTCCACAGCATGCGGCGCGCCTGGTCGTACCGTTCGATCAGCAGCGGGTCCTCCGCCATGCCGTGCCGCGCCACCTTCGCGCGGTAGGCGTCCAGCCGGCCGCGCAGCTCGGCGCGGACCGCGAGCGGCGCCGTCACCGCCGTCAGGGAGTCGCGGGCCCGCAGCAACTCCTCGTCGGCGCGCTGCTCCAGGCCGTCCAGCAGCGGGGACAGCCGGTGCCACTGACCGGTCCTGCGGTAGTCGTCGGCCGCCGCGAGCCGCTCGTGCAGCGCGGACGACGGGCCGCTGACCGCCGGGACCTCCGACGCCGCTATTTTCGCCAGCACCTCGACGCGTGCGCTGCGCGCCTCGGTGAGCGTACGGTCCGCCCGGGACAGCACGTCCCGCAGGTGCAGCAGCCGCTGGTCGGCGTCGTCGCGCACGTGCAGCACGGCGTCGACCTCACGGCGCAGCTCCTCCAGCCGGCGGCCGGCCTGCTCGTAGCGGGCGGTGTCCGCGCGGCCCGGCTTCGGCTCCGGCAGCCAGAACGCCAGCGGGTCGGAGACCACCTGGGCGCGCAGCGCGGCCAGGTCGGTGATGAGCCGCTCCAGCTCGTCCCCCGAGGGGTGGGCGCCGGGGCGTACCCCCACCGAGTGGGCCAGCGAGCGGACCCGTTGCACGTCCGCGGCGAGCAGATCGATACGGGCGGGCAGCGCGGACCAGACGGAGTCGGCGCCGGCGACCATCGCCATGGCCTGCTCGTACCAGCCGTTCATCCGGTCCAGCAGCTGCTCCAGGCTGAACCGTTCGGTGAGCACGGCGGGGCCGGTCAGACTGCGGGCCGCGTCCGGGACCGCGCCGCCGGACACCGTGACGCCGGTGCCGCGCAGCAGTTCGGTGAGCGTGTTCAGATCGGTCTGGGTGGGCCAGCGGCGGCGGCCGCGCAGCTCGCGCGCGGAGTTCAGGGCAGCGGTGTAGGCCTCGAAGTGCGACCACAGCAGGGTGATCGCCGAATCCGTCTCGGCCCAGCGCTCCTTGGTGACACCAGCCAGCTCGGCGCCTTCGAGCAGCCGGCGGCCGGAGTGGTCCTGGAGGGCGAGCAGCGAGGACTCGATCGCCTCGTGGTCCGCGCCGATCCGCGCCAGGGCACGGTCGACCTCCTCCCGGCCCATCACCGGCCCGGACGGTCCCTCCACCGACCTCCGGCCGGGAGGTGCCCCCTCCGCCATCGAACCTTCTTTCCCGTAACCGGCACGTCGTGTGCGGAGCTCAGTCCTGCTGGTCGGCCCTGGTGTTCCGGCCCCGGGGGCCAGGTGGTTCAGTTCTTGTAGAGCGGTGCGGGCGGTCCGGTCACATCCGGCAGCTTGGCGGCCAGCCAATGACGGTACGCCTGCATCCAGGGGCTGTTGACGCCACCGCTGCGGTAATCCTCCAGCACCTTGTTGACGCGGGCCACCAGATCGGTGTCCCTGAGGTTCATGGCCACCCCGTACGGCTCCGTGGTGACCTTCTGGCCGATGAGGTGGACCGAGGGGTCCTGCGCGGCCTGGCCGGCCGCCAGCGCGTTGTCGGTGAACACCGCGTCCACCAGGTTCAGCTGCAGCCGCACGAGGCAGTCCAGCTGGTTCGGTACGAGGACGACCTTGGCGCCGTGCGAGTCCTCCTTGAGCTTGGTCTCGCCCGTGGAGCCCTTCGCGGTGCAGACCGTCCGGCCGTTGAGGGAGGTGTCCAAGCCGGTGATGGGGGTGCCCTGCAGCGGCACGAGCAGCTGCTGCCCGGCCTCGAAGTACGCGGTGGAGAACGCCACGTCCTTCAGCCGTGAGCAGTTGATGGTCATGGTGCGCACCACCATGTCCACCTTCCCTGCCTTGATCATCGGGATGCGCTGGTCGGTCGGCACCGTCAGGAACTGGACCTTCTCCGGGTCGCCGAGGATGTCCTTGGCTATGGCGCGCACCAGGTCGATGTCGAAGCCGGTGATCTGGCCGGTGGCCGGATCGCGGAAGCCCCACAGATAGCTGTTCTGGTCCACGCCGACGATGAGCTTGCCGTGCTCCTTGATCCGCCGCACGGCGTCACCGTCCACCGTCGACGGCCGCTGACCGCTGGCCTCCGGGTGGTCGCAGGTGTCGTCCGTGGAGGCGTACTTGGCGCTCAGCACGCCGCCGGGCGTCGCCGACCGCGCGCCGTCCGCCGCGCCGGCACCGCGCAGCGGGACCGCCACCGCGGTGACGACCAGCGCGCAGGCGGCCGCCATCCCCGCGACTCCGCCCCAGCCGCGCCAACTGCGGCGCGTCCGCCGCGTCCGTGGCGTGTCCTCGCGCATGGTCCGCTTCCCTCCACCGGCCTGGCCGGTCACCCCGGTCACCGGTACTCCGACAGCCGGCGTCCGATGCCGAGCGCGGCGCCGGCCGCGGCCAGCACGGCCAGCAGCGCGGCACCCGCCGGAAGCCCGGTCAGCGCCCCGCGGCCGTCGTTCGCGGCCTGTACGAATTCCTGCTGCTCATGGTCGACGGCCTTGCGCAGGCTGGCGTCCACCACGTCGAAGCACTGGCCGGTGGTCGCGGTGACCACCTCGCCCTGTTGGTTCTTGCCGCCGATCACCTGAGCGACGGCGTCCGCGTAGTTGCCCTCGTTGTCGCTGGCGCGGGCCGCGGTGTGCCGGCCCCGCCAGGCCTGTACGCCCTTGATCGCGTCGTTGACCGGGCTGCGGCCCGCCTCGTCGTCCGCGAGCGCCAGGGCCTGCGCCATCTCGCCGCCGACGCCCTTGGGGTCCTTGCCGGCCAGGGTCGACATGCCGCCCTGGAAGTTGGTCTCGTACGAGGCGCCGGAGCCGCGGGCGACCAGCGTCAGGTTCTCGTCGCCGCGGGCCTGCAGCACGCCGATCCGGGCGCTGTTGAGCACCTGCAGCGACTTCGCCCCGTGGTCGTACGACGTGTCGAGCTGGGAGGCGGCGACCGTGTGGCCGACCACCGCCCACAGCAGCACCACCACCGAGGCCGCGCTGGCGGCCAGCATCCCCTGGTTGAAGACGCGGTTGGTGCGCCGGTACGAGCGGCGCTGGGCCCACAGCAGGGCGCCGAGCGCGATCGCTCCGAGGGACCAGGCGAGCCACGGCAGCGCCTTGGCGGAGCCGTAGTCCTCGCCGAGCCGGGCCGTCTCGGCCTTGTACAGCTTGTCGGCGGTGTCCAACAGGCCGCCGTCCTGGCGCATCAGCTCGTTGGCGTACCGCAGATGGGCGCCACCGACGGGGAAGCCCTGCCGGTTGTTGACGCCGGCCCGCGCCACCTCTTCGGTGTACCCCTTGAGCTGCTGGTTGAGCAGCGAGATCTGCTCCAGGGTCGTCGCGGACCCCTGGGCGTTCCCGGCCGCCTCGGCGATCAGCTTCGACGCCGTCCGCAGGTCGTTGTCGTACCGGTCCGTGACGGACTTCGGCTGCTGGCCGCCGATGAGGAAGCCGCCGGAGGCGGTGGTGTCCGCGTCCGCCAGCGACCGGTAGATCTCGGCGGCCTTGGCGCTGAGCGGGGCGCTGTGGTTGACCACGTCGCTCGCCGCCGACGCGCGGTCGGTGATCTGCCACGCCGTCACCGCCCCGAACGCCACGACCAGCACGGCCAGTACCGCGCCGATGATCCGCAGCCGGCCGGGCTCGGTCGTCGCGGCGGCCCGCAGCCGGTCCGCGCCCTCGCTCCAGGCCCGCCGCCGTGGCGGCGGGGGCGGCGGTACGGCCGGCGGCCTCGCGGGCGGCTGGGGAACGCGCGGCGCGGGCGGGGCACCATAGCCCTGCGCGGCCGGGATTCCGCTCCCCGTCGGCGTTTGTGTCACTGAACCCTCCCCCGGAACAACTCCCCTGCGCACGGCAGTCAAGCTCTTGGCCAGCAGTATGGCCGTACGCGGTGTCATCCACCTAGGGATTGCGTGGATCTTGCGCGAACTGCCCGCTATGCGGCCCTGCCGTACGAACTTCACCCGTATCCCATCACGCCCGGGACCCGCGCCCGGTTCCGGGGGCACCCGTGAAAAGCCGGACGGGCCCGTGGAACGGGCCCGTCCGGCGTTCGGGTACGGCACTACGCGTAGTGCGCGCGCAGCCTGGCGTGCACCGCGGGTTCCGCGGCGACGTGGTCCAGGCCGAGAAGCGCCGCGCCCAGCACCGGGGCGGCGCTCACCACACGGGTGACGGCCTTCGGCGCGCGGGCGGTGAGGCGCTCCGTGATGGCGTCCATCAGGGTCGGATTCCCGGCCGCCATGACACCGCCGCCGAGCACCACGTCGGCCTCCTCGTCGAGCAGTCCGAGCCGCCCCAGCGCCACGCTCGCCAGCGCGACGATCTCGTCGGCCTGCCGGCTGACGATCTTCCGGGCCACCGGATCGCCCCCGTCCGCGGTGCGGAACAGCACGGGCGTCAGCTCGTACTTGCGGGACGGCGGGATGTGCTCCAGGTGCAGCGCCTCGATCAGCGCGTACATCGAGGTGAGGCCGAAGTGCGCGGGCAGCGAGACGGCCAGTTCGGTGGGGCCGCCGCGGCCGTCCTCGGCCCGTGCGGCATGGAACAGGGCCTCCTCCGCCAGACCCGATCCGCCTCCCCAGTCGCCGGATATCTTGCCGATCGCCGGGAAGCGGGCCGTCCGGCCGTCCGGCAGCATGCCGACGCAGTTGATGCCCGCGCCGCACACCACCGCGACGCCGCGCGGCTCGTCGACGCCCGCGCGCAGTATCGCGAACGTGTCGTTGGCGACCCGGGTGCTCAGGCTCCAGCCCTGCGCGTGCACGGCCAGTTCGAGCTGCTGTTCCTCCACGGGCAGGTCGGCGTTGGCCAGACAGGCCGAGGTGTGCTCGGTCAGCGGGCGCTCGCCGAGGGTCAGGCCGGCCTCGGCGGCGGCCCGGCCGACGATGGCCGCCAGGGCCGCGACGGCCGCGTCGACACCGACGACCGGCGGCTGGAAGCCGCCGCCGCGGGCGGTGCCGAGCACCGTCCCGTCGGCGGCCACGATCGCCACGTCGGTCTTGCTGTTGCCCGCGTCGATGGCGAGGACGCCACCCGGCACGAGCGGTTCGTTCAGGCCCACGCGAGGTGCTCCCGGTTGTGCGCGACGAGACTGTCGGTCAGCGCTTCGGCGTACTCGTACTGGCCGATGAGCGGGTGCGACAGCAGTGCCTTGAACACCCGGTCCCGGCCGCCGTGGATCGCGGCCTCCAGGGCGAGGTCCTCGTAGGCGGTGACGTTGGCGATCAGGCCCGCGTACAGCGGGTCCAGCGGGGCGACGGGCAGCGGCTTGGTGCCGGAGCCGTCCACCGTCGCCGGTACCTCGATCACCGCGTCGTCCGGGAGGAACGGCAGGGTCCCGTTGTTGTACGTGTTCACGACCTGGATGTCGCCGGTGTTCCGCAGCAGGGAGGAGGCCAGGGCCACCGCCGCCTCGGAGTAGAAGGCGCCGCCGCGCTTCGAGAGCAGCTCCGGCTTCTCGTCCAGCGTCGGGTCGCCGTACATCTCCAGCAGCTGCTTCTCCATCGCCGCGACCTCGGAGGCCCGCGACGGCTTGATCTTCTGCTCGCGCACCACCTCGTCGTGCGCGTAGAAGTACCGCAGGTAGTACGAGGGGACGACGCCGAGCCGGTCCAGGATCACCCGCGGCAGGCGGAGGTCCTCGGCGATGGCGTCGCCGTGCTCGGCGAGCAGCTTGGGCAGCAGGTCCTCGCCGGTGGGGCCGCCGAGGCGCACCCCGCGCTCCCAGGTGAGGTGGTTGAGGCCGACGTGGTCCAGGTGGACGGCGTCGGGGGCCACGTCGAGGAAGGCGGCGAACTTCCGCTGGAAGCCGATCGCGACGTTGCACAGCCCGACGGCCTTGTGGCCGGCCTGCAGCAGGGCGCGGGTCACGATGCCGACCGGGTTGGTGAAGTCGATGATCCAGGCGTCGGGCGCCGCCCTGCGGACCCGCTCGGCGATGTCGAGCACGACCGGGACGGTGCGCAGCGCCTTGGCGAGACCGCCGGCCCCGGTGGTCTCCTGGCCGACGCAGCCGCACTCCAGCGGCCAGGTCTCGTCCTGGTTGCGCGCGGCCTGTCCGCCGATGCGCAGCTGCAGCAGTACCGCGTCGGCGCCGGCGACGCCGGCCTCCAGGTTCGCGGTGGTGGTGACCTTTCCGGGATGTCCCTGCTTGGCGAAGATCCGCCGGGCGAGTCCGCCGACGAGTTCGAGGCGCTCGGCGGCCGGGTCGACCAGCACCAGCTCCTCGATCGGCAGCGTGTCGCGCAACCGCGCGAAACCGTCGATGAGTTCGGGGGTGTAGGTCGAGCCACCGCCGACAACTGCCAGTTTCATCCCTTGACTCCAGTCAGGGTCACGCCTTCGATGAAGGCCTTTTGGGCGAAGAAGAAGACCACGATCACGGGAGCCATCACCAGAACGGTGGCGGCCATCGTGAGATTCCAGTTGGTGTGGTGGGCGCCCTTGAACGATTCCAGGCCGTAGCTGAGGGTCCAGGCGGCCGAGTTGGAGCTGGCGTAGATCTGCGGGCCGAAGTAGTCGTTCCAGCAGTAGAAGAACTGGAACAGCCCCACGGCGGCGATCGCCGGCTTGATCATCGGCACGATCACGGTGAGGAGCGTGCGCAGCTCGCCGCAGCCGTCGACCTTGGCGGCCTCCGTGTACTCCTTCGGGATCGTCAGCAGGAACTGCCGCAGCAGGAAGATGGTGAACGCGTCACCGAACGCCATCGGGATGATGAGCGGGTAGAGCGTCCCGTCCATGCCCAGCTGCCGGGTCCAGAACAGGTACATCGGAATGATGATGACCTGGGGCGGCAGCATCATCGTCGAGATGACCAGCACCATCACCAGATTGCGGCCGCGGAAGCGGAACTTCGCGAGCGCGTAGGCGACGGGCAGGCTGGACACGACGGTCAGCACCGTGCCGGACACCGCGTACACCAGGGTGTTGCGCCACCAGGTGAGGAAGCCCGGGGTGTCCCAGACCTGCCGGAAGTTGCTCCACTGCCAGTCGTGCGGCCACAGGTCGCGGCTGAGCGCCTGGTTGTCGCTCATCACGGCCGTCAGGAAGACGAAGACGAACGGCAGGACGAAGAACAGCGCCGCCGCGAGGCCGAGCGAGTGCACCGCGATCCAGTGCAGTACGTCCTTGCGCTTCGCGGTCCGTCTGGCCGCCACCGCGGTGGCGTGCGGGGCCGGCGCCTGGGCCGGCGGGGCGAGAGTTGCGTGGGTCATGGTGATCAGTCCTCCGCCGACAGGAAGCCGTTGCGGCGTCGCATGAGCAGCGCCGTGAACGCCATCGCCAGGACGAAGAGCACCAGCGCGATCACGCAGGCGGAGCCGTAGTCGAAGCGCTGGAAGCCCAGGTTGTACACGAGCTGGGGCAGGGTCAGGGTCGACTTGTCCGGGTAACCGGGCTCGAGCTGCTGGCCCGAGTTGCCGATGATGCCGGACGCGATCTTCCCCGCGACCAGTGGCTGTGTGTAGTACTGCATGGTCTGGATGACGCCGGTGACCACCGCGAACATGATGATCGGCGAGATGTTGGGCAACGTGACGAAGCGGAACCGAGCCCACGCGCCCGCGCCGTCCAGCTCGGCCGCCTCGTACTGGTCCTTCGGTACGTCGAGCAGCGCGGCCATGAAGATGACCATGAGGTCACCGATGCCCCACACGGCCAGGATGGTCAGCGCCGGCTTGGACCACGCCGGATCGGTGAACCAGCCCGTGGTCGGGATGCCCACCGAGTCCAGGATGTGGTTGACCGGTCCGGTGCCCGGGTTGAGCAGGAAGACGAACGCCATGGTGGCGGCGACCGGCGGGGCCAGGTAGGGCAGGTAGAACGCCGTGCGGAAGAAGCCCGCGCCGGTCTTGATCTTGGTGATCAGCAGACCGATGCCGAGTCCGAAGACCACTCGCAGCGTCACCATGACGATGACCAGCCACAGGGTGTTCCGCAGCGACGGCCAGAACAGGGGGTAGTCGTTGAAGACGTACGACCAGTTCTTGAATCCCGCGAACGTCGGGGGATTGAACCCGTCGTACTGCATGAAGGAGAAGTAGACGGTCGACAGCAGCGGGTAGACGAAGAAGACGGTGAAGCCGATCAGCCACGGCGAGAGGAAGCCGAGGGTGCGGAGGGTCGATTTCCTGCGCTTCGCCTTGAGCAGGGGATGGATGGTTGTCATCACTTGGCCTGCGCGATGTCCTTGTCGACCTGAGCGTCGACACCCTGCAGACCGGCCTGGACATCCGTCTTCTTACCGGACTCGAAGGCGTATCCGAAGTCCTGCAGCGTCACCTGGTAGGCGCCGCCGTTGAGGCTGGCCGGGGTGGTGTTGCTGTACTGGTTCTGGGCGATGTCGAGGAAGACCTTCGGGACACCGGTCAGCTCGGGGGACTTCTGCGCCTCGAACGTCGACGGCACGTTGTGGATGGCGTTGGCGAACGACACGACGGCCTGGGTGTCGGTGGTCATGAACTTGACCAGCTCCCACGAGGCGTTCTTCTTCGAGCTGGTGTTGGCGACGCCGACGATGGTGCCGGAGAGGTAGCCGCGGCCGTAGGTGTCGGCCTGGTCGTCCGGGACCGGGAACGGCGCCACGGCGAGGTCGGAGGTCGCGTTGGCTTCCTTGGCCATGCCCAGCCGCCACTCGCCGTCGATGCCCATCGCGACCTGGCCGGTGTGCAGCGGGTTCTTGGCACCGAACTCGTCACCGAAGGTGTTGCGGTACTTCTCCAGCTTGTCGAAGCCGCCGAGGGACTTCACCATGTCCCGCTGCCAGGTGAGCATCTCCGCGAAGCCCTTGTCCTTGGCGAGCTGGGCCTTGCCACTGGCGTCGAAGTACTTGGCGCCCCACTGGGCGGCGAAGTGGCCGGGAGTGGACTCGTAGCCGTGGAAGTTGGGCATGAAGCCCAGCTGGGAGTACGAGGCACCGCTGGACTTCGTCAGCTTCACCGCGTCGGCCTTGAACTCCGACAGGGTCTTCGGCGGGCCGGCGATGCCGGCCTCCCTGAAGGCCTTCTGGCTGTAGTAGAGGGCGTAGACGTCGCCGAGCAGCGGCAGCGTGCAGCGCTTGCCCTGGAACTGGGTGTACTCGAGCATCGGCTTCGGGAAGACCTTCGCCGGGTCGATGTTGTCCTTCTTCAGGAACGGCGCCAGGTCGGCGAACGCGCCCGAGGAGCAGAACTTGCCGACGTTGTCGGTGGTGAAGGACGACACGACGTCGGCGGCGCTGGCGCCGCCGGCCCGCACCGCCTGGTTGATCTTGTCGTCGGTGATGTTGGCCTGCACCTTGACGTGGATGTTCGGGTGCGCCTTCTCGAAGCGGGCGACGTTGTCGTTGATCGCCTTGAGCTCGTTGGGAGCGGTCCACCCGTGCCAGAAGGTGATGGTGACGTCCTTGGTGGCGTCATCGTTCGCCTGGGTGGTGCTCTGGCTGGTACAGGCGCTCGCGAACAGCGTTATCGCGGCCGTGGCCGCGACGGCGGCGGCCACCTTCTTGGTACGGGACACTGCGCTTCCTCCGGGGGATGAGAGGGGTCGTTGACGGGCGGGCGAAGGGTGTGCGGAGCCAACGGGCCGGCTCTCGGGGCCGGTCCGGAACGGTGACGCTGTGGTGTGTGGGTGCGGGGTGTGGTGTGTCGAGGGGTGGTCGGCGGGGGAGCGGGGGTCAGCGCGAGGTGTCGAACACCTCGTCGCGTGTGGTGGCGAGGGCGCTCTGCAGCGCCCCGCACAGGACGGGGTGTTCCTGCACCGCACCGATCACCAACCGGGGCCTGGGCACGGCGAGTTCCGCCAGTTCGGCCTGGATGAGGGCACGGAGGTGCTCCCCGCCGGCGACGATCACGCTGCCGGTGAGGACGATGAGTTCCGGGTCGAGGACGGCGACCATCGAGGCCAGGCCGGTGGCCAGCCCGGTGGCGATCCGCGCCAGCAGCTCGGCGTGCGGCCCGGTGTCCGGGGTGCCGTCGCGTTCGGCCGTCTCCGCGGACCGCACCGCCTCGGCGAGCAGCGTGGCGGCCAGATCCGCGAGCGGGGCCCCGCTGACCGGGGTGAGGCCGAGTTCCCGCGCGACGCGCACTACCGCGTCGCAGCCGGCCAGTTCCTGGAAGCCGCCGTTGTTGGCCTTGGTCACGTGCCGTACGAGGGGCGTGCCCGGCACCGGCAGGAAGCCGACCTCGCCGGCGCCGCCGGTCCAGCCGCGGTGCAGCCGGCCGCCGATGACGATGGCGGCGCCGATGCCCTCCTCGTTCCACAGCAGGACGAAGTCCTCGTGGTCACGGGCGGCGCCGACCCGCTGCTCGGCGACCGCGGCGAGATTCACGTCGTTGTCGTACTCCAGCGGTACGGCGAGCGCGGCGGCCAGTTCGTCGAGCAGCGTGGTGGAGTGCCAGCCCGGGAGATGGCTGGCATAGCGCAGCCGGCCGGTGCTCGGGTCGAAGGCGCCGGGCGTGCCGATCACGACCCGGTGCAGGTCCGAGCGGTTCAGCCCGGCGGCCTTGGCCGCCTCGTCCACCGCCTGTACGACCTGCTCGACGGTGCCCTGCGCGCGGCGGCCCGGGGTCGGCAGCTCGAACTCGCCGACGGTACGGCCGGTGATGTCCGCGACGGCTGCCTTGATCCGTATCGGTGTCACGTCCAGCCCCGCGACATGCGCCGCGGCCGGGTTCACCGAGTACAGCTGGGCGTTGGGCCCGGGCCGGCCGGCCGTGGTGCCGGTCGCCAGTACCAGTCCGGCCGCTTCGAGCCGCGCCAGCAGCTGGGAGGCGGTCGGCTTGGAGAGGCCGGTGAGCTTACCGATCCGGGTTCGCGACAGGGGCCCGTGCTCCAGCAGGAGATCGAGCGCCGCGCGGTCGTTCATGGCGCGCAGTACGCGCGGGGTTCCAGGGGTGCCAGCCATGCGCGCCATCCTCCCTCAGTTCACTGTTAGGAAACTTTCCTATTGGTGAAACGAAAGGTAGGCCCGCTTTCGGCGGAGCGTCAAGGGGGCTCGGCCACAGGTCGACCAAAGCGTTACCTCCATGAAAGCGGCCTCCGGCGCAGTGCGCCAGAGGCCGGAGGCGGCAGTTGTCAAGACCGCCGAAAGGAGGAGACCCAAGGGGCGCCTGGCTACTTGGCGCCTTCCGCCCCCTGTGAGGGCACCGGACGGGCCGCCAGCGCCTGCGGTGAATCCGGGTTGGAGTGCGCCGAAGGGGCCGCCACCGCCACCATCGGGTCGGCCGGCACACCCGTGTCGTCCACGGCCGCGGTCGGGGTCCCGCCGACGATCGTGATGCCCGCCTCGTCGAAGGCCCGCTTGATCCGCCAGCGAAGCTCCCGCGCGACCGCCGTGGCCTTGCCCGGCATCGTCCTGGCCTGCGCCTGGATCACCACCGAGTCCGCGCTCACCGACTCCAGGCCCAGCACCTGCACCGGCTCCCACAGCGCCTCGTCCCACGGATCGGTCTTCGCCATGTCCTCGGCGGCGGCCTCGATCACCGCGCGTGCCCGGTCCAGATCCTGCGCGTAGCCGACCTGCACATCCACCACGGCCGTCGCCCAGCCCTGGCTCAGGTTGCCGATCCGCTTGACCTCGCCGTTGCGGAAGTACCAGATCTCACCGTTGTCGCCGCGCAGCTTCGTCACCCGCAGCCCGACCTCGATCACCGTGCCGCTGGCCACCCCGGCGTCGATGACGTCACCCACGCCGTACTGGTCCTCAAGGATCATGAAAACGCCGGACAGGAAGTCCGTCACCAGGTTCCTGGCACCGAAACCGATCGCGACACCCGCGACCCCGGCGCTCGCCAGCAGCGGCGCCAGGTTGATCTGCAGCACCGACAGCACGGTCAGCGCCGCGGTGCCCAGGATGGTGAACGAGGCGATGCTGCGCAGCACCGACCCGATGGCCTCGCTGCGCTGCTTGCGCCGCTCCGCGTTGACGACCAGCAGCCCGCCCAGGGTGGTGCCCTGCGCGACTTCCACGCCCCGGTTCATGCGGTCGATCAGCTTGCTGATGGTCCGCCGGACCAGACCGCGCAGCACCAGCGCGATGACGATGATCAGCAGAATTCTCAGGCCCGCGCCGAGCCAGTCCGCCCAGTTGGCCTCGACCCAGCCCGCGGCCTCGGTCGCGGATTTCTGGGCGTCGTCGAAGCTGGTTGCAGGAGCACTCGGGGACGGTGCGGGGGTGGACACGGTGGAAAACCTCCGTTGTGGGACAGACCCTCCACACTAACGGGCTAACGGATATGCCTCGTTGCCATGTTCGAGGGCCAACAGCCCGAAAGGTGGGGAAGTAAAGGAGTGTGGTCGAAAACACCCTGAGTCCGTTACCTGGTCATGGTGGCGCCGCCACCCGGCTTCCGGAGAGACTGAGGGCAGATCGTCCCGGCGCGAGCCACGCGCCGCCGGCGTATAAGGAGGCACCCGTGCCGCATGTCCTGGTCCTCAACGCGTCGTACGAGCCGCTCGGCGTCGTACCGCTCCGCCGTGCGCTTGTCCTCGTACTGAACAAGAAGGCCGTGTGCCTCGAGGAAACCGGCGCCTATCTGCACAGCGAGTCCTGCGCTCTTCCGGCGCCCAGTGTCGTCAAACTCACCAAATTTGTGCGAGTCCCCTTTCGAGGCACCGTCCCGCTGACCCGTAGGGCACTCTTCGCCCGCGACGGCGGCAAGTGCGCGTACTGCGGAGCCGCCGCAACCAGCGTCGACCACGTCATCCCGCGCAGCCGCGGCGGTCAGCACGCCTGGGAGAACGTCGTCGCCGCGTGCAGACGCTGCAACCACGTCAAGGCGGACCGCCATGTCGCGGAGCTGGGGTGGCGGCTGCGCCATACACCCGCACCACCGGCGGGCCTGGCCTGGCGGATCATCGGAACGGGACACAGAGACCCGCGCTGGCTGCCGTACCTGCAACCATTCGGCGCGGACGACGCCCTGGCCCGGATTGACGGCATCTCTGCCTGATATCCGGGCTTTCGTGTCTGCGGAGGCGGATGCGAGGCTGGTTGTTTCGGCGGTGGTGGTGCCGACCGGGCTCGGCCCGGCCGGCACCTTGCTGCGTCGTGGTCGTCGGCCCCCGGTCGTCGGGCGCCCGTCTCGCGTGGGCTGGTCACGGCAGGACGGCGTAGGCCTCCACCCCGAACGGGCTGTAGCTGTACTTCGTCGCGCGCTGCACGCCGTGGACCCGCGGGAACTTCGCCCCCGCCCGGGGGGCGGACGCGTCGTCCAGGCGGACCGACTCGGTACCGCCTTTGCCGTCGCGCACGGTCGCCGCGGTGTGCGATGTCACCCCATCGGCCGAGGTCCGCACCTCGTAGCGGGCGGCGTACGCGTCCTGCCAGTGCAGCAGCACCCGGCCCACCCGGGCCGGCGCGGTCAGCTCGAGCTGGACCCAGGCATCGTCCTGTACCGGCGATGACCAGCGGGTTTCCGGGTCGCCGTCGGCGATCGCCGCGGCCGGGAAGTCCGGGGTCTCGTCCCCGGAGGACATCGCCCGCGCGCCCCTGACCAGGTCCGGGCCGCCGGTCCGCGGGCGGGCCCGTACGGTGATCCACTGCTCGGCCGAACGGCCGTCCACCGTGAAACGCACCGGGATGGAGTACCCGCCCGGCGCGGAACCCGGCGGCACCGACACGCGCACCGGCACGACCGGGGCCGCGCCGCGCCGCACCACGACGGAGGCAAGCACCTCCACGCGGGCGCCGCCCCACCCCGCCGGTAGGCGTAAAGCGCCGGCCACCGCCCCTCCGGTCACCCCCCAGCCCGTCGGCCCACCGGCTCGCTGACCTCCGTGGCCCGGAGTACGCGGGCGCCGCCCTTCGGCACCGCCGGTAGG
>NZ_JAPVLS010000086.1:0-42710 GCF_027158125.1 Streptomyces sp. H39-C1 | reverse complement strand
CCACGCCATGTGGTTCCACCGGCCCTACCGCGCCGACGACTGGCTGCTGTACGACCAGCAGAGCCCGTCGGCGTCCGGCGGCCGGGGACTGGGCACCGCCCGGATCTACACCCAGGACGGGCGCCTCGTGGTGTCCGTGATCCAGGAGGGCGTGGTCCGCGTCCCGGTCTAGGGCGTGTGTCGAAAGTAGCGCTGTTCGCCCGGAGGGCGTGGCCCACGGCGTCTGGTGCGTGCGCTCGCAAGGCGGAGGGTCGTCCTCGTACTGGTCGTACGTGGACGAGCCCGACAACGCGGCGAGGGCGCGTGCCAGGCGGGGCTTTCGAAACACGCCCTAGCTGCAGCCTTACGCGGCGGGGAGGACGGCCCGCACCAGGAAGCCGCCGTCGGGTTGCGCGCCCGCGTCGAGGGTGCCGCCCAGCTGGGCGGCACGTTCGCGCAGGCCGGCGAGGCCGTGGCCGCCGGAGGGCAGCAGCGGACCGGGCCGCTCACCTGGCGGGCCGTTGCGGACGCTGACCAGGAGCCGCCCCCCGGTCAGCCGTACGTCGACTTCCGTCTCCGCGCCCGTCGCGTGCTTGCGCACGTTGGTCAGCGACTCCTGCACGATCCGGTAGGCGGCGTGCCCGACGGGCGCCGGGCAGCCTCCCGCGTCGACCCGGCCCCGCACCGTGGGGCCCGCCGTCGCCAGCAGCGCCGGCAACTCGGCCAGTCCGGGTCCGGCCGGCGCCGCCCGGCCCGCCGTGTCCGCCGGGTCCGACGAGCCGGACGCGTTCGTCACGGGAAGCCGCAGCAGGCCGACCATGCGACGCAGTTCGTCCAGCGCGTCCCGGCTCAGCTCGCGCACCGCTCCGGCCGCGTCGCGGGCCTCCTGGCTCCGCGCGGTGACCTCCAGCGCGCCGGACTGCACCGCGATGAGGCTGATGTGGTGCGCGACCGTGTCGTGCATCTCGCGGGCGAGCCGGGCGCGCTCCTGGACGACGGCCTGCTCGGCGGCGAGCCGCGCTTCGCGTTCCCGGCTCGCGGCCAGCTCGGCGAGCCGGGCCGCCAGCTCCCGCCGGGAGGAGCTGAGCAGCCCGAGGGCCGTGGGGGCGGTGGCCAGCAGGGCGGAGAGCAGCAGCGCCAGGATCGTGGGCGCCGGCTCCCAGTCGATCGTGCCGAGCCACGGCCAGGGGACGAAGGAGACCACGGCCACGGCCGCGGCGCAGCCGCCGATGACCCACATGCGGGGCGTGACACGGGGGCGGGACCTGGTGCTGCCGTTTGCGTCCGGCGCCGTGCGGCCCGTCCCGCCGGAGGCGACCTGGTAGAGCGCGGCCATCGGCGCCAGCCACACGTACCCGAGCGAGAGCGCGGGCAGTGTCGCCGCGAAGGCGAGCAGCGGAAACCGCCGGCGCACCAGGAGAGCGGCCGTCGCGGTGCACGCGACGGCGAGCGAGAGGGAGCCGCCCATCGACCGCGTCGCCCACACCTCGGTCGCGGAGAGGGCGATCAGGGCGGCATCGAGGACGGCCGGCCGCAGTCTCACGTCCGCTCCACGGCCGGGGCGAGTCCCGCGCGGTGGGCGAGCACGGCCGCGGCGACCCGGTTGGGCGCGTCCAGCTTCCGCAGCACCGCGCGCACATGGTCCTTGACGGTGGCGACCGTGATCCCCAGCCGTGCGGCGATGTCGGAGTTCGGCAGACCCGCCGCCACGAGGACGAGGACTTCGCGCTCGCGGGTGGTGAGCAGGCCCAGGGCGACGGCGTCCGCACCGCCGGGGTTGTCGAGGCCCGTCCCGGCCCCTGCCCCGAGGTAGCCGTGCACGACCGTACGGCTGACGGTCGGCGTGAAGACCGTCCCGCCGGAGGCGAGCACCCGCACGGCGTCGATCAGCGTGCCCACGGCCGTGTCCTTGAGGAGGAAGCCGGTGGCGCCCTCCCGCATCGCGGCACTGATGTACGCGCTGGTGTCGAACGCCGTGAGCATCGCGACGGCGGGCGGCCGCGGCAGGGCGCGCAGCTCCCGCAGGACCGTGAGCCCGTCCGGTGCCGGCATCACGGCGTCCAGCAGCACGAGGTCGGGTCCGGCCGCCTCGATGGTGGCCACCGCGTCCCAGCCGTCGCAGTCGACGACCACCGCGATGTCTCCCGCGGTCTCCAGAATCCGCCGCAGGGCGACCCTGACCAGCGCCTCGTCGTCGACGATCGCTACATGGATCAACTTGCGCCTGCCTTCTGAAGCCCCTCTGCGATCGTAACCAGAGACTCCGGATCCGCAGAGTCCGGATCCGCTGCGCGGAGGTAGGCCGCGTGCCCGCGCCGGGCTCAGATCCGTGCTTCGAGGCCTGCGGCGGCCAGCAGGTAGGCGGTGAGCGGGTCGTACAGGTGGGGCGGCACGTTGTCGTCCAGGGGGACCGTCACCGTCAGGTCGCCCTCGGCCTCACCGACGAACAGCGCGGGATCGTTGCAGTCCGCGAACCCGACCGTGTCGATGCCCTGGCCGCCCGCGAAGCCCGCCCACCCGTGGTCGGCGACGACGAGATCGGGCTCCTGGCCCTCGTGCTCCATGGCGTCCAGCACCTCCCGCATGGGGTCGGGGGAGTGGGTGTGCATGAGGTTTCCGCCGCGGTGCAGGACGGACACGCCACCGATGTGCCGGATCTCGCCGTTGTCGGCGTACAGCCGGTCCGCGGGCAGCAGGATCTCGCAGCCCGCGTCGCGCAGCGCGGCGGCGAGCGCCTGGTGGACGGCGAACATGCCGGCCGGGTGACCGGTGGCGAACAGCACGCGGGCTCGGGATTCCGCCGCCTTGCGCAGCTCGACGGCCATCCGGTCCAGCGCGTCGATCGTCAGTTCCGCGTCGATGGTGTCCTGGCCCCTGCGGTGCTTCGGGTTGGCGACGACCCCGCAGCGTTCCACCATCAGCTCCAGCACGGCCCGCGGATCCGTCCAGCGCTCGCCGAGCTCCAGGCCCAACCAGTAGTAGCGGTTCCCCTCGGCGAGCTCACGGTAGTGATCCAGGTTGTTCTCGCGGCTCGTGGCCACGTCACCCGCGATGCGGGTGCGTATGAGGTGCTCGGCGAGGGACTGGCGGGACGGCGTCGTGTCATGGGGCATGTGTCTCATTGTCGCGCCTGGCCGCACGGGCGTAGGGGGCGAGGGTGATCGACACCGATGTGTGACCCTCGGAGGGATCCTGGACCGGCTTTCCGCCGGCTGTCGACGACGCTCCTCCGGGCACCGGTTCCAGCCTCGGCACGGGCCCGGCCGTGTGTCGGTCCCGGCGTGGGCCCGATGCCGCTGACAGCGTCGCCGCCGACGTCGTCGCTGCTCAGAGCCAGCGCAGGGCGAACCAGAGGTCCATGCGGGTGTCGGGGTCGTCCAGGTCCGCGTCGAGCAGCGCGGCGGTCCGCGCGATGCGCTGCCGGACCGTGTTGCGATGCACTTCCAGTGCCACGGCGCTGCGGTCCCAGCTGCCGTGCAGCGCCAGCCAGGCGCGCAGGGTCTCCACGAGGGCGGGGGAGTCCAGCAGCGGTTCCAGCAGGGCGCGGGCCTGGGCGCGCGCCTCCTCGGGCGCCACGAGCGCCGTCATGCCCGCGCCGCCGCCGCGGTGCCGGGCCAGCTCGGAGCGGTTCGCGACGGCCCGGCGCAGCGCACCCGCGGCCTGGGCGTCGGCGGCGGCGAGTTCCGCCGTGGACGCGGGGGCGCTGACCCCGAGCGTCCAGCCCGGCTGCGCGGAGATCCGGCGGTCGGCGGGCAGCAGGGCCCGGACGGCGGCGACCCCGTCCGCGTCGACCAGCGCGGTGCCGAGCGCGGCCGCCAGAGCGGCGGCGGCCAGCGGTGCCGCCTCGCCGCGGGTGGGGCCGGAGCCGCGGTGGTGCCCGTGCACCACGATCCAGCGCGGCCCGGTCGCCGCGACGGCTTCCGCCTCGCCGCCGGTCTCGGCGGCAGGCCGGGTGGGAGCGGTCAGCAGGGGCGCGACGTCCTCGGGGCGCGCGCCGAGCAGCAGCCGCACCAGGGCGGCGGAGCGGTCGGTGTCGGCCGTGCCCTGGTAAGGGCCGGTGAGCAACGAGAGCAGCACGGTGGCGACCCCGGTGAGCGCGTTGTCGGCCGGATCGCGCCGCCCCGCCGCGACCGCCAGCACCAGGCCCTCGCCGGGAGCGCTCCCGGCCAGCGCGTAGGCCGCCAGATGCGCGCCGGCGACGGTGTCGGTGGCCGAGGACGGAGCCTGGACGGTCTGCGCCCGGTCGCCCGGCAGCGGCCTGACCACCTGCGCCAGCCGGCCGAGCGCCGTGCGGACCGGCGGCCCGGGGCGGGTGCCCGCCCCGTACAGCTCCCCGCCGCCGGGGCCGAGGAGGGCCGCCCAGCCGCCCAGATGGTGGGCGAGCTGACGCAGCACGGCGGGCACCGGCTCGGGGCGGGCGGCGGCGGAGGCCAGGGACTGCTGGGCCTCGGTGACCCGGCGCAGCTCGCGATGGCGGGCCTCGGCCATCGCCTGCCAGACAGCCCGGGCGACCGCGGTGAACGGGGTTTGCGGCGGAACCTCCACCAAAGGCAGGCCGTACCGGTCGCACGCCTCCACGAGGGCGCGGGGCGTCTCCTCGTAGACGGGTGCGAGCCCGAAGCCGAGCGCCGCGGCACCTGCCTCCACGGCGCGTGCCACGTAGTGGTCGAGATAGGCGTCGTCGACACCGCCACCGGCCTGGTCGACGCCGAGGTCATCGGTGGGGCCGCCGTCGGCGTCGGCCGGGCGCGTTTCCCGTCGCCTCGTGGTGTCGCCCGCCGATGGGAAGTGCACCCCGGCGGTCAGCAGCAGCTCGCCGCCCAGCAGATACGGAACCGGGTCTTCCATCTCACTGGTGTGCACCCAGTGGACGGGGATGTCCTCGCGCGGACCCGCGACCTGCCGAAGTCCCAGGTCCGCGCGGGCCAGCAGATCGGCGAGCGGTACCGGGGGAGTGGGCGGCGCCAGACTCGGCATGTGCGGTCCATCCACTGGAGTGACGTCGAATGGAGGAAACGTACACTTCAGCGACATCTTTCAGCCACCTAGGGTCATCCCCGGAATCGCCCGCATTCAGTGAAGCGCTTCGGACGGAGGAGAGCCCATGGCTGTCGACTACGGCCTGCTGGCCTCGCTCGCCACGTACGCCGTGGTGAGCCTGGCCACGAAGCCGACCGACGCGGCCGTCCTGGCGGCCTGGCGCGAGCGGCTCGCGGGCCGCGGCGCCACCGTCCCGGCCGTCGCGGAACCGGTGCCCGCACAGGGCTGAACCGGTCCCGGCACAGGGTCGTCCCGGTCCCCGGACCGGGCCGAACCGAAGTTATCCACAGCCCCGGCCCGCTTGTCAGCGAGCCGGGGGACACTCGAATCACACCGAAGCACCACGAGTAACGCGAAAGAAGGCACCCCGATGAGCAGCAACGAACCGCGTGGACCGATCGACTCGTCCCGCATCCCGCGGTACGCCGGCCCCGCCACGTTCGCCCGGCTGCCCCGGCTGGACGAGGTCGGCACCGCGGACGTCGCCGTGGTCGGTGTGCCGTTCGACAGCGGGGTCTCGTACCGTCCCGGCGCCCGCTTCGGCGGCAACGCCATCCGTGAGGCCTCCCGGCTGCTGCGCCCGTACAACCCGGCGCAGGACGCCTCGCCGTTCGCGCTCGCCCAGGTCGCGGACGCGGGCGACATCGCCGCCAACCCGTTCAACATCAACGAGGCCGTCGAAACCATCCAGGCCGCCGCCGACGATCTGCTCGACACCGGCGCCCGCCTGATGACCCTCGGTGGCGACCACACCATCGCGCTGCCGCTGCTGCGCTCGGTCGCCCGCAAGCACGGGCCTGTCGCCCTGCTCCACTTCGACGCGCACCTGGACACGTGGGACACGTACTTCGGCGCCGAGTACACCCACGGCACCCCGTTCCGCCGCGCCGTCGAGGAGGGCATCCTCGACACCGAGGCGCTCTCCCACGTCGGCACCCGCGGCCCGCTGTACGGCAAGAAGGACCTGGACGACGACGAGAAGATGGGCTTCGGCATCGTCACCTCGGCGGACGTCATGCGCCGCGGTGTCGACGAGGTCGCGCAGCAGCTGCGCGAGCGCATCGGCGACCGGCCGCTGTACATCTCCATCGACATCGACGTCCTGGACCCGGCGCACGCCCCGGGCACCGGCACCCCGGAGGCCGGCGGCCTCACCTCCCGTGAACTGCTGGAGATCATCCGCGGGCTCTCCTCCTGCCACCTGGTCTCCGCCGACGTGGTCGAGGTCGCCCCCGCGTACGACCACGCGGAGATCACCTCCGTCGCGGCCTCCCACACGGCGTACGAGCTGACCACGATCATGTCCCGGCAGATCTCCGCGGCCCGCCAGAGCGCCAAGTGACGGCCCGCAACGGCGGCGACCTCGTCGTCGAATCCCTGGCCGCGCTCGGCGCGACCACGGTCTTCGGGCTGCCCGGGCAGCACGCCCTCGGCACCTTCGACGCGCTGCGCCGCTCGACGCTCAGCTACGTGGGGCTGCGCGTCGAGAACAACGCGGGCTTCGCCGCCGACGCGTACGCCCGGGTCACCGGCGGCGTCGCCCCACTGCTGGTCTCCACCGGCCCCGGCGCGCTGATGACGCTCGCCGCGCTCCAGGAGTCCGCCGCCGCCTCCGCGCCCGTGCTGGCCATCAGCAGCCAGGTCCCGACCGCCGGACTCGGCGGCGGACGCCACGGGTACCTGCATGAACTGCGCGACCAGAAGGCGTCGTTCCGCGACGTGGTCAAGTCCGTGCACACGGTCCGCACCGCCTCGCAGATCCCCTCGGCGCTCGCCGAGGCCTGGGAGTCCGCGCTCACCGCGCCGTACGGACCGGTGTGGGTGGAGATCCCGCAGGACGTGCTGCTCGCCGGCACCGGCGTCCCGCTCGTCACCGCGCTGCGTGCGGTGCCCCGCCCGCTGGAGCCGCGCGCCGAACTGATCACCGAGGCGGCCCGGCTGCTGTCCGGGGCACAGCGGCCGGCCATCCTGGCCGGCGGCGGCGTCGTACGGTCCGGCGCGGCCGGGGAGCTTCTCGCGCTGGCCGAGCAGCTCGACGCCCCGGTCGCCTCGACGTTCGGCGGCAAGGGCGCGTTCCCCTGGGAGCACCCGCTGTCGCTGCAGTCCTGGATCGAGGACCGGCACACCACCGACTTCCTCGAAGCTGCCGACGTGCTGCTCGTCGTCGGCTCCGGCCTCGGCGAACTCTCCTCGAACTATCACACGTTCCGCCCCCGCGGCCGGGTGATCCAGATCGAGGCGGACCTCGGGAAGCTGGAGTCCAACCACCCGGCCCTCGGCATTCACGGCGACGCCCGGCTCTCGCTGGCCGCCCTGTGCGACCTGACGGTGCCGCGCCCGGACGAGGAGGCCGCCAAGGCCGTCGCCGAAGTCCTGGCGCTCGTCGGTGACCGGATCGCCGGCCAGGACCTGGGCCTGGAGCAGCAGTTGCTGGCCGCGGTCCGCGACGCCCTGCCCGACACCTCGCCCAGCTGCTGGGACATGACGATCCTCGGTTACTGGGCCTGGTCCGCCTTCGACGCCCGGCACCCGAACACCATGCACTCGGCGCAGGGTGCCGGCGGCCTCGGCTACGGCTTTCCCGCCGCCCTCGGCGCGGCCGCCGCCGATCCCACGCGGCCGGTCCTGGCCGTCTCGGGGGACGGCGGAGCCATGTACTCCATCGCCGAGCTGGCCACCGCGCGGCAGTACGGCCTGCCCGTCACCTGGCTCATCGTGGACGACGGCGGTTACGGCATCCTGCGCGAGTACATGACCGACGCCTTCGGCCAGGCCACCGCCACCGAGCTGGCCCGCCCGGACTTCGTCGCCCTCGCCGAGTCCTTCGGGGTCCCGGCCACCGCCACCACGCCCGACACCCTCCGCGACGACCTCGCGGCGGCGCTGGCCACCCCGGGCCCCTCCGTCGTCGTCCTCCCGGCGCACCTGCGGATGTTCGCCCCCACCCATCTCATAGGGAGCTGACCGGCCGCCCGCTCCGCCGGGAGCGGGCCGCCCGGCTCCGGCAAGGCTTAGGTCCATCGCCCGAGAGGAGTGAGACCTTGGCCCCTCTTTGGCTGCGGTTTGTTGCAGCAGGATGAAATTCGCACGCCAGCGCGTTGCAGCGTCGGGTAGTCGTGGATCAGTGGGAGGACCCGGGTGACATCGGCGAAGGTTGAGCCGGAGCAGGGCTGGTTGCGGCGGTTGGTCGGCTATTGCTGGCGGTACCGCCGCAACGTACTGCTGGCGTTGGGCGCGTCACTGGGCGGGATGGCCGTCACCGCGCTCGTCCCACTGGTGCCGAAGCTGATCATCGACGACGTGGTGCTCGCGCACGACCGTCCGCTGCTGCCCTGGGCGATCGTGCTGGTGGTCGCGGCCGTCGCCGTCTACGTCCTGACGTATGTGCGGCGCTTCTACGGCGGCCGGCTCGCCCTCGATGTGCAGCACGACCTGCGCAGCGACATGTTCCGCTCGCTGACCCGGCTGGACGGCCGGCGGCAGGACGAGCTGGACACCGGCCAGGTGGTCGGCAGGGCCACCAGCGACCTGCAGCTCATCCAGGGCCTGCTCTTCATGCTGCCGATGATGATCGGCAACGTGCTGCTGTTCGTGCTGTCCCTGATCGTGATGCTCACGCTCTCCCCGCTCCTCACCCTCGTCGCGCTGGCCGTCGCCCCCGCCTTGTGGTTCATCGCCGACCGCAGCCGTAAGCGGCTCTTCCCCGCCACCTGGTACGCCCAGGGGCAGGCTGCCGCCGTCGCGGGCATCGTCGACGGGTCCGTCACCGGCGTCCGCGTGGTGAAGGGCTTCGGCCAGGAGCAGCAGGAGATGGACAAGCTGGAGGGCGTCAGCAAGAAGCTGTTCGCCGGCCGGCTCCGCACGATCCGGCTGAACGCGCGCTACAGCCCGGCCCTCCAGGCCGTGCCCTCGATCGGCCAGGTGGGCATGCTGGCGCTCGGCGGATGGATGGCGACCCGCGGGCAGATCACGCTCGGCACGTTCGTCGCGTTCTCCACGTACCTCGCGCAGCTCACCGGCCCGGTGCGGATGCTGACCATGATGCTGACCGTCGGACAGCAGGCACGGGCCGGCGTCGAGCGCGTTCTCGAACTGATCGACACGGAGCCGACGCTGGAGGAGGGCACCCGGACGCTGCCCGAGGGCGCGGCCACCGTCGAGTTCGACCACGTCACCTTCGGCTACGACCCCGAGCGGCCGGTGCTGGCCGACTTCTCGCTGCGCGTCGAGCCCGGTGAGACCGTCGCCGTCGTCGGTGCCTCGGGCTCCGGGAAGTCCACTGTCTCGCTGCTGCTGCCGCGCTTCTACGACGCCACCGGCGGCGCGGTGCGGATCGGCGGCGAGGACGTCCGCGACCTCACCTTCGACTCGCTGCGCGGCGCCATCGGCATGGTGCCCGAGGACAGCTTCCTGTTCTCCGACACCGTGCGCTCCAACATCGCCTACGGACACCCGGACGCCACCGATGAGCAGGTGCTCGCCGCGACCCGCGCGGCGCAGGCCCACGAGTTCATCGAGGCGCTCCCCGAGGGCTACGACACCGTGGTCGGCGAACAGGGGCTGACCCTGTCCGGCGGCCAGCGGCAGCGCGTCGCCCTCGCCCGCGCGATCCTGACCGACCCGCGGTTGCTGCTCCTGGACGACGCGACCTCGGCGGTCGACGCCCAGGTCGAGGCGGAGATCTTCGACGCGCTGCGCGAGGTCGTGACCGGCCGGACGACGCTGCTGATCGCCCACCGCCGCTCGACTCTGGCGCTCGCCGACCGGATCGCCGTCCTGGAGGACGGCCGGCTGGCGGACATCGGCACCCATGACGAGCTGGAGGAGCGCTCCGCGCTCTTCCGCAAGCTGTTGACCGACCCGGACGCGCTCGGCGCGGACGTCGTCACCGCCGACCCGGCCGGTGTGCTCGCCGCCGCCTGGTCGGGCGAGGGCGCCGCGACCGGACTTGCGGAGCGCACCGCCACCGCACCCGGATCCGAAGAGGCTCACGGGTCCGAGAGGCTCAACGGGTCCGACCGGTTCAACGGAACGGGCAGGATCAACGGATCCACAGTGTCCGACAGCGTGACGGCAGAGCTGTGGCCCAGGGAACCGCACCCCGCTGACGGGCCCGCTACGGGGAAGGCACGGGAGAACGGAGCCGCCCCGGCTCCCATCGTTCCGGCGGCGGGTGGACCCGCCGGCATGGCCGCCGCGATGGCCGGGATGCCGGCCTCGCCCGATCTGCTCGCGAAGGTGGCAGCGCTGCCACCCGCCACCGACACACCCGACGTGGACGAGGCGCAGGCCCGCATCGTCGACGAGGAGTTCGGGCTGCGCAGCCTGCTGCGCGGCTTCCGCACCCCGCTGCTGTTCAGCCTGCTGCTGGTGGCGGCGGACGCCATCGCCGGACTGATGCTGCCGGTGCTGATCAGGCACGGCATCGACTCCGGTGTCCGGGAGGCCGCGCTCGGCGCGGTCTGGGCGGCCTCGGCCGCCGGCCTGGTGATCGTCGTCGTGCAGTGGGCGGCGCAGTGGGGATCGGCGCGGCTGACCGGCAGGACCGGCGAGCGCGTCCTCTACACGCTGCGGGTGAAGATCTTCTCGCATCTGCACCGGCTCGGGCTCGACTACTACGAGCGTGAGCTGACCGGCCGGATCATGACGCGGATGACCACGGATGTCGACGCCCTGTCGACATTCCTGCAGACCGGACTGGTCACCGCCCTGGTCAGCGTGCTCACCTTCTTCGGCATCCTGGTCGCGCTGCTCGCCCTGGACGTCCAGCTGGCGCTGCTGGTGTTCGCGACGCTCCCGCCGCTCGTCCTGGCCACCTGGGTGTTCCGGCGCAAGTCCGTCCGGGCGTACGAACTGGCCCGTGAACGCGTCGGCGTCGTCAACGCGGACCTGCAGGAGAACGTCGCCGGGCTGCGTATCGTGCAGGCGTTCCGCCGTGAGCGCGTCGGCGCCGTCCGGTTCGCGGAGCGCAGCAGCGCGTACCGCGAAGCCCGGGTGCGCGGACAGTTCCTGATCTCGGTGTACTTCCCGTTCGTCCAGCTGCTGTCCAGCGGCGCGGCCGCGCTGGTGCTGATCGTCGGCGCCCAGCGGGTCGGCGCGGGCACCCTGACCGCGGGCGCGCTCGTCGCGTACCTGCTCTACATCGATCTGTTCTTCGCGCCGGTGCAGCAGCTGTCGCAGGTCTTCGACGGCTACCAGCAGGCGTCGGTGTCGCTCGGCCGGATCCGTGAACTGCTGCGGGTGCCGAGCACCACCCCGGCCGCGGCCCGGCCGCTGGCCGTCCCGTCGCTGCGCGGTGAGATCACCTTCAAGGACGTGCACTTCCGGTACGGGGACGGCGCCGAGGCGCTGAGCGGCGTGGACCTGCACATCCCGGCCGGGCAGACGGTCGCCTTCGTCGGCGAGACGGGCGCGGGCAAGTCCACGCTGGTCAAGCTGGTCGCCCGGTTCTACGACCCGACCGGCGGCGGTGTCCTTGTCGACGGCACCGACATCCGCGAACTGGACATGACGGCCTACCGGCAGCGGCTGGGCGTCGTACCGCAGGAGCCCTACCTGTTCGCCGGAACGGTGCGCGACTCCATCGCGTACGGACGGATGGACGCGACGGACGCGGAGGTCGAGGCCGCGGCCCGGTCGGTCGGCGCGCACGAGATGATCGCGACGCTCGACGGCGGCTATCTGCACCTGGTCAGCGAACGCGGCCGCAACCTGTCCGCAGGGCAGCGGCAGCTGATAGCGCTGGCCCGGGCCGAGCTCGTCGATCCCGACATCCTGCTGCTGGACGAGGCGACGGCCGCGCTCGACCTGGCCACGGAAGGGCTGGTCAACCAGGCCGCCGACCGGCTGGCGGTGCGGCGCACCACGCTCGTCGTCGCGCACCGGCTGACCACGGCCTCGCGCGCCGACCGTGTCGTCCTGCTCGACCACGGCCGTGTCATCGAGGACGGCACCCATGACGAACTGCTTGCCGCGGACGGGCGATACGCCCGGTTGTGGCGCACATTCGTCGGTGAAGTACGGGCCGCCGCCTGATATTTCACTGTCCCAAGGCCCTCTGGTGGTAAGACCGTTGCTCCCCTAGGTTCGCGGCAACGTCCGTGAACCCAGGGGAGGGTGCATGCGTAAGGCGCTCAGATGGCTGCTGTCACTGATGCTGCTCGTCGGCGCGACCGGTGCGGTCGGGGCCGGTGCGACGGGGACGGCCACCGCCGCGGATTCAGCGAGTGTCGATTCGGCGAGTGCGGATATCAAGGACCGCATTCTGGCGATACCCGGGATGACCCTCATCGAGGAGAAGCCGGTCACCGGCTACCGCTACTTCGTTCTCCATTACACCCAGCCGATCGACCACCTCCGCCCCTGGAAGGGCACCTTCCAGCAGCGGCTGACGGTGCTCCACAAGGCGACCGACCGCCCGACGGTCTTCTTCACCTCCGGCTACGGGCTCTCCACCAACGCGAGCCGCTCGGAGCCGACCCGGCTCATCGACGGCAACCAGGTCTCCATGGAGTACCGGTTCTTCACGCCGTCCCGCCCCGCCGAGCCGGCCGACTGGTCCAAGCTCGACATCTGGCAGGCGGCCAGCGACCAGCACCGGATCTTCCAGGCGCTGGACCGGATCTACCACCGGAACTGGATCGACACCGGCGGCAGCAAGGGCGGCATGACCGCCACCTACTTCCGCCGCTTCTACCCGAACGACATGGACGGCACGGTCGCCTATGTCGCGCCCAATGACGTGGTCAACAAGGAGGACTCGGCCTACACGGAGTTCTTCAAGACCGTCGGCAACGCCGACTGCCGTGCCGCGCTCAACGCCGTGCAGCGCGAGGCGCTGGTACGCCGGGACGAGATCGTCGCCCGCTACCAGAAGTACGCCGACGACAACGCGCTGACCTTCACCACCGTGGGCAGTGCCGACAAGGCGTACGAGAACGTCGTGCTGGACCTGGTGTGGGCGTTCTGGCAGTACCACCTGGAGTCGGAGTGCCCGACCGTCCCCAAGCCGACCGCGACCACCGATGAGCTGTACACCTTCATCGACACCATCTCCGGCTTCGACTTCTACACCGACCAGGGCCTGGAGTACTACACGCCGTACTACTACCAGGCCGGCACCCAGCTCGGCGCGCCCACCTTCGCGACCCCGCACCTCAAGGGGCTGCTGCGCTACCCGGGCATCTACCAGCCGCGCTCGTACGTGCCGCGGTCCATCCCGATGACCTTCAAGCCGTCGGCGATGCCGGATGTGGACAACTGGGTGCAGCACCACGCCCAGCGGATGCTGTTCGTTTACGGAACGAACGACCCATGGGGTGCAGAACCGTTCCGTCTCGGGAAGGGCGCGAAGGACTCCTTCGTGATGTGGGCGCCGGGCGCGAACCACGGCGCGAACATCGCCGCGCTCAAGCCCGCGGACAACGCCAAGGCGACCGCCAAGGTGCTGAAGTGGGCGGGCGTCACCCCGGCCACGACGCTCGCCCCCTCGTTCGACGCGAAGCTCGACGTACCGAACGACGTCATGGACCGCCACCCGCTGTAGCGCCGGACCCGGCCCTGGTCCCGGGTTCGGAGATCAGGGCGTGATCCGAGCAAGGACGTGGTTCACAGCCGGCGGGCGCATCCGACGCCCGCCGGCCCGACGTTCACGAACAGCGCCGTTCCCGGCGGGCATTGGGCGCGCTCAGCTGCGATCGCGTCCACCCGGTACCCGGGCTTGTTCCGGCTGGAACGGTCACAGGCCGTCTCCTTCACCTGGCCGGCACCCGCTGTGTAGACGCAGTCGCCGACGATGGTGCGCGGACCACCGCCCGCCCCCGGGTCACCGGGGTGCGGGCCGTCGCGTTTGCGCATGCAGGCGTACCCCGGCGACCGGCCGGACGACACCGACAGGACGAAGTCCGTCGTCTCCGGACAGCGGTCTCCCGCCCGCACCGTGGGGGCTGTCGAGGCGGCCTGTCCGGCGGCCGGCGATGACGCCGGTGCTGACGCATCCGGCAGCAGACCGTAGAACCGGACCGTGACCTCGGCGATGGCGTTCGGGTCCGAGCACGCCACCTCCCGGTACGAGCCCAGCGGATCGCTCTGCGCACACGCGCCTTCCGCGAGGAACGCCGTATCCGTGCCCGCGGGCTTCAGGGTGGGTGAGGGGGCGGCCGTTCCCGCCCCCGAACCGCCGCCCGCCGTCCCCCGGAACGGTGTGCAGGCCGCGAGCGCGGCGAGGAGGGCGAGTGCGAACAGGACGGCGGCCGATACCACCGCGGCGTGCAGAAACGATCCCAAATGGCCGTACCCGCGCATGAAGGCCCCCCTAGGCTTCCCCCGGGCAACATGCACCCATACGTCAGGGTAGGGGGTGGAACCGGCGGAGGGGAGGGCCCGCCGGCTCCGGGTTGGCCCGGCACCTTCCCGGACGGTCCGACACCCGACCCGATGTGTTTCCCGGGAGCCCCGACTACCGGTATTTCAGGCCGTGTCCGATCGGATAGAGCGCCTTTTCAGGATCGTCCGCGCGGGGCACCGCGACCGGCAGCCGGCCCGTCGGAGCCGCTCTGCCGGCGATGACCCGGGCCACCGCGCGCATCGACACATCGGTCCAGCCGTACACGGCGAGCCCGGCCGCGACGCCGCCGAGCCACGCGATGTCGTACGGATTGCGGAGGGCGATCTGAACGACCGGGATGCCGGTCGCCACCAGTGCCTTCACCAGGGCGATCTGGCCGGCCGCGGCCGCCGTGACGTTGTACGTGCCGATGACGACGCCGTCCTTGCCGCGGGCGGCCGCGACGGCCTCGTCGATGACGGCCTGGCCGGGCGCGGTACCGGTGGGCAGCGCCTGCGCTCGGTGGCCGAGGTCCGTGAGCGCCTTGGCGAGAACCGAGGTCGGCGGGCCACCCGTGCCGGACGGCGCGGCCGGATCCGCGCCGACCACGAGCAGATTCCGGTGGGCGCGGCGCGGCAGCGGCAGGACCCGGGAGGGGTTGGAGAGCAGGGTGACGGTACGGTCGGTGATCCGGTCGGCGGTCGCGAGGTGCGAACGGATGCCGACCGCCCGGTCGACGCCCTGATGCGTGACATAGGGATTGCGGAACAGGCCTTTGCGGGTCTTGAGTTCCAGGATCCGGACCAGGGACTCGTCGATCCGCTGCTCGGTGATCTCCCCGGACGTCAGCGCGTCGAGCACCGCCTTCCAGGCGACGTCGAGGAGCGGCGGGTTCAGCAGCTGGTCGGCGCCGGCCTTGAGGGCGAGCACCGGCACCCGGTCGTCGCCGTACTTCTGCCGCACACCGGCCATGCCGAGCGAATCGGTGATCACGACGCCGTCGTAGCCGAGTTCCTCCCGGAGGATCCCGGTGAGGATGGGGCGGGAGAGGGTGGCGGGGTCCCCCGAGTCGTCGAGCGCGGGAACCAGGATGTGGGCCGTCATGATCGAGTCGATCCCGGCGGCGATCGCGGCGCGGAACGGCGGGGCGTCGATCCGCCGCCACTCGTCCAGCGAGTGGGTGATGACCGGCAGTTCGAAATGGCTGTCGGTGCCGGTGTCGCCATGGCCGGGGAAATGCTTGGCGGTGGAGGCGATCCCGGCCCCCTGGTACCCCTTGACCTGGGCTGCCGCCAGAGCGGCGACGGCCTGCGGATCGGCGCCGAAGGACCGTACGCCGATCACGGGGTTGGCCGGATTGATGTTCACGTCGGAGACCGGGGAGAAGTTCTGGTTGACGCCCATGGCGCCGAGCTCGGTGCCCACGACATGGGCCGCGGCGCGGGCGTCGTGCGGATCACCGTCGGCGCCGAGCGCCATCCCGCCGGGGAAGAGCGTGGCGGGTGAGCCGATCCGGGCGACCGCGCCCTGCTCCTGATCGGTGGAGATCAGCAGTGGGATCGGAGTCCCATGGGCCAGCGCGGCGCGCTGGATGCCGTTGGAGAGGTCGGCGATCTGGTGCGGGTCCCGGGTGTTGTGCGCCCAGCTGAAGTAGATGATGCCGCCGAGGTGGTACTTGGCGATCAGTTCGGCGGCGTCGGAGACGCCCATCTCGCTCTGGTTGGAGGCGACGTCCGCAGGGTCGGGGGCGGTGGCGGAATGGCCGTAGACCCGCATCACGAAGAGCTGGCCGACCTTCTCCGCACGGCTCATCCGCGCGATGATCGCGCGGATGAGCCTGCGGTCCGGGGCGGCGGCCTGGGCGGACGGGACGCCGGCGGCGAAGGCGCCCGCTGTGACGGCGGTGGCGGCCGCGGTGGCGAGAACGGTGCGGCGGGATGGTTGGTGGTGCATGTCGAACTCCTTCCGGCTGGAGGAGATGAGCACGCTGAAAGTTTTCTTCAGTTGAAACGGATAGCCGGAAAGTTTTCGTCAGTCAATGGCTGTGACGCGAGTCGGCAGCACATTCACCGGGACGGCCAGCACCGCCGCGTAGATCTCGGGCCGGATACAGCGGATGTTCTCGCCTCCGGTCGGCGACGCCGATACCCGCCCCTCGGGAGTGATGAGCAGTGCGGCGCCGGTGGACCGGCAGCCGGACAGCTTGAATCCGAAGCGCCGTTCACCGCTTTTCGGCGAATGCGCGGCCAGCTGTGTGCGTACGGCCGAGGCGCCGGCGGCGGGCAGACCCGCCAGATAGGCGTTCAGCTGGGCGGGCTGGGTCACTTCCGAGCCCTTGAGCCCCTGGCCCTGGGCGGTCGCGCCATTGAGGTACGTGAACGCCACCGTCGTACCGGGGCTGGGCGCGGTGGCCGCCGCACCTCCGGTCCCGAACACCGGATGCTTCGGCATACGGTCGCGCGGCACCTCGAAGACCACCGTGACCTGATAGGCGACCAGGCACTCCGGCTTGGGCTTCGGCTGGCTGACCCCGAGCGTCAGCCGGTCGCCACTGGCGAGCAGCGCGGCCCCGGTGGCCTGGCTGCAGCCGGTGGTCTCCACCCAGCCCACCAGCACATTGCGCGAGAAGTCCGTCTTCTGGGTGCGCTGGGCGATCTCGCGGGCCGCCGCCGGATCGGACCCCGCGAACCAGCTCGGGAAGCGGGACAGCTCGAGTTCGCTGTTGATCACCGAGTGGACCGCGGGCGGCCTGCGCACCCCGGCGGAGAGGTACACGACCCGGGACTCGATCCCGTGGGCTCCGGACTGGACGGGGGTGGTCGCGGTGCCGGCGGACGACGGACTGCCCGACGGAGAACCACCGGTCGACGGTGGAACCCCCGTCGCCGAGGTACTGGGGCTGTGGCCGCCCCCGGCACTGTCGGAAGGCGGCGCACCGGTGGCGGATCGGTCCTGACCGCAGCCGGTGGACAGGGCTGTCAGTGACGCGGCCAGCACCGCGACCGACACGGCTCTACGGAGCTTTATCAGCAGCATGTGGCTTGGACGGGCGGATTCCACGACCGGTTCCGTGCGGTGGCTGAACATGGCTCCATCGTCGGGCCGGCCGAGGTCACCGGGCAGTGTGTGATGCGCCGTTTGGCCGAAAGCGCACGGACCGCCCCTGGCGTGGACCGGCCCCGCATGCGCACTTGCCGGCATGGACCGACCTCCCCAAGGACTCCCAAGGACCCCCACGGACCGCCCCGCGACCGGCGCACGGCCGGCCCCGGTGTCATGCCGAGTTGGCGAGCAGCCGGGACAGATGCTGCCGGGCCGGTGACAGCAGCTCCGGCAGGTCCGCGACCTGCGGGTACCAGCGCTTCTCGTACTCCCAGCAGAGCCAGCCGTCCCAGTCCCCCCGGCTCAGCACCTCCACGGTCTCGGCCAGCGGCAGCACACCCTCCCCGAGCGGCAGCGGGGTGGTGTCCTCGGCCGAGGCGATGTCCTTGACCTGCACGTACCCCAGGTGCGGGGCGAGTACGGGGTAGGTCTCGGACGGCTGCTCACCACCGCGCCAGGTGTGCATCACATCCCAGATCACACCCACGCTGCCGTGCCCGACCAGCCCCATGATCCGGGCCGCGTCCGCTCCGGTCGGGTGCGAGTCGTGCGTCTCGAGCAGCACCTTCACCCCGAGGCGGGCGGCGTCCGGCGCGACCGCCGCAAGGCGCCGTGCGGCGTACAGGTCCGCCTCAGCCGCCGGCAGTTCGCCACCGCCGGGGAAGACCCGCACGAACGGAGCCCCCAGATCGGCTGCGAGGGCCAGGTTGGCCCGCAGGTCCGTCAGTACCGGCTCGTCGTCACCCGGCGCGGCGACCTTGGCGTAGGCCGCCACCGTCAGGATCTCCACCCCCGACTTCTCGAACTCGGCCACGACCGCGCTCCGTTCCGCCGCCGACAGGCCGGTGTGGACGGGTTCCTCGGCGTTGGCCCGGATCTCCACACCGTGGAAACCATGCTCAGCGGCGAGGCGGACGACCTGCTCGATGGGGAGTGCGGGGACGCCGAGTGTGGAGAACGCGAGCTTCATCCGGCGGACACTAGGCACCACGCAGGGCATGGTCAACCTCCCACGGCGCTCTCGGCGCGCGCCGCCGCGATCCGGCCTAAAGCACCAGGCGCCAGTCCTGTCCCACGAGGTCCTTGCCGAAGCTGTGATGCGGCTTCTCCGCGACGAGCTCGAAGCCGGCCCGCTGGTAGATCTTCCGGGCCGCCCCCAGCACATCGTTCGTCCACAGCACCAGCTCGCGGTAGCCGGCCCCGCGGGCGAAGGATATGCACCGCTCCACCAGCCGGTCGCCTATGCGATGACCGCGCGCACCCGGCTCGACCAGCAGCAGCCGCAGCCGCGCGACGCCGGGTACCTCGTCGCGGACGCAGAACACACAGCCGGCCGGCACACCGTCCAGCTCCGCCATCCACAGCGCCTCGCGCCCGGGATCCGGATCGGCGGCGAAGTCCGCCACGATCCGTGCCACCAGTGCTTCGTACTCGCTGTTCCAACCGAACTCGGCCGCGTACACCGCCGCGTTCCGCTGGATCACCCAGCCCAGGTCGCCGGGCCGTGGTCCGCGCAGTTCGATCCGGGCCGGGGCAGGCGGGCGGTCGTCGCGCAGTATCTCCCGGACGGTGCGCATGGCCTCGGCCAGCCGCGGGCGGTCCTCCTCGGGCACATCGCTGAGCAGCGACCCGACGGCCTCCTCCGCCCGTTTCTCCAGCAGCGTGGCCGCCTCCCGGCCCCGCGGGGTCAGCTCTATGCGCTGCCGCCGGGCGTCCTGTTCGGACGGCGCACGGGTGACCAGCTGGTCCTGTTCGAACTTCGACAGCATGCGGCTCAAGTGCCCGGCGTCGAGCGAGAGTTCCACCCGGAGGTCGGCGGCGTCTGTCCGCCGGGAGTGCGCCAGCTCGTACAGCACCCGCGCTTCGGTCAGCGTGTAGGGAGTATGCAGATGGCGGCTGTAGTCCAGCGCGCCGATGAGGTTGGTGTAGAAGCGGTTGAACGCGCGGATCTCTTGCACGGCCATGGGGGCACCTCGGCATTCACCGTCGAAATTCCTTTGCCTGAGTCAAAGGTAAGCCCGCGACGGCACCGTGAAAAGGCCTGTGGATAACTTCCGGGCGCCCCTGCGGACACCCCGTGACGCCCTGGTGGACGGCCTCCCGGACGGCCTCCCGGGCGTCCCGTGAACCCCTCGGCCTCGTTTCAGGCGGACCCGGCCCGCGGCGGTGCCGTGGACGCCCGCACCATCAGCTCGGTGCGGATCGTCGCGAGGCCGCCGGGCGGCGCGGTCTGCCGCCCCATGACGAGGCGGCCGGCCCGGGCGCCCGCCTCCTGCAGCGGGATGCGGACCGTTGTCAGGGCCGGCGCGGTGTCCACGCTGAACGGGAGATCGTCGAAGCCCGCCACCGAGACGTCGTCCGGAATGCTCAACCCCTGGTCGCGCAGGGCCGCGCAGACGCCGAGCGCGACGGTGTCGTTGGCGGCGATGACGGCGGTCAGCGTGGGTTCCCTGCGCAGGAGTTCCAGCGCCGCGTCGTAGCCGGAGGAGCGGTCGTACGAGCCGTGCACCGTGAGTCGGTCGACGGCGGGACCGGTGGCCGGCAGGCCGTGGTCCGCCAGTGCCGCCCGGTGGCCCTCCAGCCGGTGCCGGGTGGTGGTGCGGTCGGCGGGACCCGCGACGTACCCGATCCGGCGGTGGCCGAGGGAGAGCAGGTGCTCGGTGAGCCGCCGCGCGCCGCCCCAGTTGTCGAACGCGACGGTCGCGACGGGGATCTGCGTGGCCGGCTGTTCCAGCGGAGGCCGTCCGCACAGCACGATCCGCGTGCCGGACTCCGCGAGCCGGGCGAGCCGGGCGGCGACCGCCGCACTGTGCTCCGCGCCCTCGACCGCGCCGCCGGTGATCACCACTCCGGCCGCACGCTGGCGTTCCAGCAAGGTGAGATAGGTGAGTTCGGCCTCGGGGGAGCCGCCGGTGTTGCAGACCACCGCGAGCTTGCCGCCGCCGGGTGCGGATGCGTCGCTGATCTCGGCCTGGACGGCGCTCGCGATCAGTCCGAAGAACGGGTCCGCGACGTCGTTGACGAGTACTCCGACCAGGTCGGAGGTGGCGGCCGCGAGGCCTCTGGCCTGCCCGTTGACCACATAGTCCAGGTCTTCGACGGCCCGCTGGACGCGGTCGCGCGTGCTGCCCGCGACCGGGTAGTTGCCATTGAGGACGCGCGAGACGGTCGCGGACGACACCCCGGCGCGCGCCGCGACATCGGCGAGGGTCACTGCCATCTGCGTCCGTACCTCCTGCTGGCCGTCCCGGGACCGCACCGCCCGTTGCCGGACATGTTCTCACCTTGTCGGATCGGCCCGCTTCCGGCTAGCGTGCCAGAGAAGAAAGCGCTTGCTATCGCTTGACCGGCGGTAGCGGCCGAAGGGGAGGACCCAACGTGACACGCAGGACAGTGCGGATCGCCATGAACGGCGTCACGGGCCGCATGGGCTACCGCCAGCACCTCGTCCGCTCGATCCTGAGCCTGCGCGAGCAGGGCGGACTCGACCTCGGGGACGGCACGACGCTGTGGCCCGAGCCGGTCCTCGTCGGCCGTCGGGAGCACGCGCTGCGCGCGATGGCGGACCGGCACGGGCTGGAGCACATCTCCACCGACCTCGACGCCGTCCTGGCCGACCCGACGGTCGAGATCTACTTCGACGCGCAGGTCACCTCGGCCCGCGAGGAGTCGGTGCGCAAGGCCATCGCCGCCGGAAAGCACATCTACTGCGAGAAGCCCACCGCCACGTCCCTGGACAGCGCCCTGGAGCTGGCCAGGCTCGCCACCGCCGCCGGCGTCAAGCACGGCGTGGTCCAGGACAAGCTCTTCCTCCCCGGCCTGCTGAAGCTCAAGCGGCTCATCGACGGCGGCTTCTTCGGGCAGATCCTCTCCATCCGCGGCGAGTTCGGCTACTGGGTCTTCGAGGGCGACTGGCAGAGCGCCCAGCGGCCCTCCTGGAACTACCGTTCACAGGACGGCGGCGGCATCGTCGTCGACATGTTCCCGCACTGGGAGTACGTGCTCCACGAGCTGTTCGGGCAGGTCCGCACCGTCCAGGCGCTGACCGCCACCCACATCCCGCGGCGCTGGGACGAGCACGGCAAGCCGTACGACGCGACCGCCGACGACGCCGCGTACGGCATCTTCCAGCTCGACGGCGGCGCCATCGCCCAGATCAACTCCTCCTGGACGGTGCGCGTCAACCGCGACGAACTGGTGGAGTTCCAGGTCGACGGCACGCACGGCTCGGCCGTCGCGGGCCTGCGGGACTGCCGGGTGCAGCACCGCTCCGCCACCCCCAAGCCGGTCTGGAACCCGGACCTCCCGGTCACCGAGCCCTTCCGCGACCAGTGGCAGTCGGTCCCCGACAACGGTGAGTTCACCAACGGATTCAAGAGCCAGTGGGAGCTGTTCCTCCGGCATGTCGTCCTCGACGAGCCCTGGCAGTGGGACCTGCTGGCCGGCGCGCGCGGAGTCCAGCTCGCCGAACTGGGCCTGAAGTCGTCCGCCGAGGGCCGGTGCCTCGACGTCCCGGAGCTGTCCCTGTGAGCGGCCGGGCGGCCATCGAGCTCCCCAGCGCCACCGGTGAACTACGTTCCTATGTGCCGCGTACCGAGCCCGTTGTCCATGCCCTGGGCGGTGAACTGCGCAGCCGGGTCGTCTACTCGGCCGCGCACGTCGTCGCCGACCCCTGGCGCAGCGCCGCCGACGAACCGGCGGCCATCGACTGGGACGCCACTCTCGCCTTCCGCCGCCACCTGTGGTCACAGGGTCTGGGTGTCGCCGAGGCGATGGACACTGCCCAGCGCGGCATGGGTCTGGACTGGGCGGCCGCGGCCGAGCTGATCCGCCGCTCCTCCGCCGAGGCACGGGCCACCGGAGGCCGCATCGCCTGCGGCGTCGGCACGGACCAACTCGTCGCGCCGGCCCGGACACTCACCGAGGTGACCGCTGCCTACGAGGAGCAGCTCGCGGTCGTGGAGGAGTCCGGATCGCAGGCCGTCCTCATGGCGTCCCGCGCGCTGGCGGCCCTGGCCAGCAGCCCTGACGACTACGTCGAGGTCTACAGCCACCTGCTGCGCCAGTCCGCGGAACCGGTCGTTCTGCACTGGCTCGGTCCGATGTTCGACCCCGCGCTGGCCGGCTACTGGGGCAGCGAGGATCTCGACGCGGCCACGGAGACGTTCCTGGACGTCATTGCCGCCCACCCCGACAAGGTCGACGGGATCAAGGTGTCGCTGCTCGACGCCCGGCGCGAGGTGGAACTGCGCCGCAGGCTGCCCAAGGGCGTGCGCTGCTACACCGGCGACGACTTCAACTATCCCGAGCTGATCGAGGGTGACGAGCAGGGCTTCAGCCATGCGCTGCTCGGCATCTTCGACCCACTGGCGCCGCTCGCCGCCGCCGCCGTCCGCACCCTGGACACCGGGGACGCGGCCGGCTTCCGGGCACTTCTCGACCCGACCGTCGAGTTGTCCCGGCACCTGTTCGGCGCTCCGACGCGCTACTACAAGACCGGTGTGGTGTTCCTGGCCTGGCTGGCGGGCCACCAGTCGCACTTCACGATGGTGGGCGGTCTGCAGTCGGCACGCTCCCTCCCGCATCTCGCCCGTGCCTACGAGCTGGCCGACGGTCTCGGCCTGTTCCCCGACCCGGCGCTGGCCGAGGCGCGGATGCGGCAGCTGCTCGTCATCCACGGGGTGACCGCATGAGCGCGGACCGTAAGACCGCCGACAGCGGGAGCCCCGACAGCGGACGCCCCGACAGCGGACGCCCCGACCGTACGACCGCCGGCCCCGTGCCCGCTGCCGGCCCCATGAGCTCTGTCCGCGCGACGGCCGGCGATCTGGCGCGGCTGAGTATCAACCAGGAGACCGTCAAGCAGTGGTCGCTGCCCGAGCTGGCGGCGGGTTGCGCCGGGCTCGGAGTGCCTGGTGTGGGCCTCTGGCGTGCGCCGGTGCAGGAGTACGGCGTCGAGCGGGCCGCCCGTCTGATGCGGGAAACCGGCCTCCAGGTGACGTCCTTGTGCCGCGGCGGCTTCTTCACCGCGAGCGATCCGGCCGCCCGGCGCGCGGCGATGGACGACAACCGGGCCGCGATCGACGAGGCGGCCGTCCTGGAAACCGGCACCTTGGTGCTGGTTTCGGGCGGACTGCCATCAGGAGAGCGCGATATCGGGGCCGCACGGGAGCGGGTCGCCGACGCGCTGGCCGAGCTGGCTCCGTACGCCGCCGAACGGTCGGTGCGCCTGGCGATCGAGCCGCTGCACCCGATGTACGCGTCGGACCGCTGCGTCGTCTCCACGCTCGGCCAGGCACTGGACATCGCCGAGCGCTTTCCCGCCGAGCGGGTCGGGGTCGTCGTGGACACCTACCACCTGTGGTGGGACGACCGGGTGCCGGCGCAGATCGCCCGCGCCGGCGCGGGCGGCCGGATCGCGGCCTTCCAGCTCGCGGACTGGGTCACCCCGCTGCCCGAGGGCGTGCTGCTGGGGCGGGGCCAGCTCGGTGACGGCTGCGTTGACCTGCGCGGATTCCGTGAGCAGGTCGATGCGGCCGGGTATTCCGGCGCCGTGGAGGTGGAGATCTTCAACCCCGCCCTGTGGGCGCGGGACGGCGCCGAAGTGGTCGCGGAGATCGCCCGCCGGTACCGCGAACACGTCCTCTGAAGAATCTTCAAATTATTTCTGTCCGGCGTACAACCCTTCTGGGGGGTGGTCGGTCTTATAGGCATCAAGGTTCCCGGGAGGGGTTCGGGGAACTGAGGTAGTGATATGCGCCCGAGGGGGGCTTCGGGGGTACTGGGGGGAAACGCAAAGGGGTCCGGCTCACGCCGGACCCCTTTCGTCTGTCCCGGGACGGGTCGCCGCCCCCAGGTGCCCCCAGGGCTCATCTCTTGGAGCGGGCCCGCTTGGCGAGCACGGTCGCCACCACGGGGATGACGAGTTCGAGCGCTCCGGCGACGGCTGTGACCGGCAGACCCGTCTTCTTCGCTACCGCTCGGGCGGTCGGCGCCGTCACCTTGCGGAGTACGGCGACCAGCATGCCGCCGCCCGCCACCGAAGCCGGTCCGCCGAGTCCGGCGAAGCCGACGGCCCCGGCCGGCGGCTCGGGTTCCGTGGCGGCCTGCTCCAGCGCCTGGCTGAGTTCCGCGGTGCCGCCCGGGGTGACCGCGTCGTCGGTGAGGACGCCGGTCAGCGAGGTGACCGAGGTCCCCACGAGCTTCCGGGCCGATTCCGGATCGGTGCCCAGCACTCCGGCGATCTCCTGGATCTGGTCGTCGCCGAGCTCGGACAGCACTTCGTTCTGCAGCGGTTGGTCGCTCATACTCCGGACGCTACGCGCGAAGGCGGTCCGGGGCCCGTGGTGGTCGGCCGAACGCGTCAGGCCAGGTCCGGGCGCTGCGCGGGCCTATCGCAGGGACGCGTAGACGATGAGGTTGTCCACGGGGTGCACTGCGGCGTCCAGGGCGCCGTCACAGGTCACCGGCCGCAGTACGGGGTCGGGGTCCGGGCCGTAGACCTTTTCGGTCGGGACGGTGTTCTTGTTCACCGTCTGGGTGCCGGTCACCGTGTAGTGCACGTTCTTCCCGGCGGGGTCGCGGACGGCGATGTCCGCGCCCTTCTTCACCTTTGTTCGGGGCCTCGGGAGAACGGCCATGAGCCCATCGGCCGAAAAGACGAGAAGTGCCGTGGCGGGGTCAGCCCAGCGGCGTACGCGGCGGTGCGCCGCGGTTGTCCACAGGCGTACCCGGAGTGTCGGGGGCAGGCGGTACCTTCGGACCAGATCGCCGACGAGCAGCAGTCGGGCAGCCGCTGGACCGTCGCGGAGGCCGCTGGGGGACGGGAGGCAGGGCCATGGGGGACGCGCGACTCGCCGTGCTCGAAGCCGTCCTGGAGCGGATCACCTACGCCAACGAGGACAACGGCTACACGGTCGCGCGGGTCGACACGGGCCGCGGCGCCGGCGATCTGCTGACCGTGGTCGGCGCCCTGTTGGGCGCGCAGCCGGGCGAATCGCTGCGCATGGAGGGCCGTTGGGGCTCCCATCCGCAGTACGGCAAGCAGTTCACCGTGGAGAACTACACCACCGTCCTGCCCGCGACGATCCAGGGCATCCGCCGATACCTCGGTTCGGGGCTGATCAAGGGGATCGGGCCCAAGATCGCCGACCGGATCGTGGAGCACTTCGGCACCGACACCCTGGATGTCATCGAAGGGGCGCCGAAACGGCTGATCGAAGTGCCGGGGCTCGGGCCGAAGCGGACCAGGATGATCGCCGTCGCCTGGGAGGAGCAGAAAGCGATCAAGGAGGTGATGGTCTTCCTCCAGGGAGTGGGGGTGTCCACGTCCATCGCGGTGCGCATCTACAAGAACTACGGCGACGCGTCGATCTCCGTGGTGAAGAACCAGCCCTACCGGCTGGCCGCCGATGTGTGGGGCATCGGATTCCTGACCGCCGACCGGATCGCCCAGGCGGTGGGGATACCCCACGACAGCCCGGAGCGGGTCAAGGCGGGGCTCCAGTACGCGCTGTCGCAGGCCACCGACAGCGGGAACTGCTTCCTGCCCGAGGAACAGCTGCTCTCCGACTCCGTCAAGCTGCTGCAGGTGGACGCCGGACTGGTGATCGACTGCCTCGCGGAGCTGGTGGGCGAGGAGGGCGTGGTCCGGGAGTCGGTACCGGATCCGGAGGGCGGCGATCCGGTGCGGGCCGTGTACCTGGTGCCGTTCCACCGGGCGGAGATCTCGCTGGCCGGCCAACTGCTCAGACTGCTGCGCGGGCCGGAGGACCGGCTGCCGCTGTTCCAGGACGTCCAGTGGGACAAAGCCCTGTCCTGGCTGGCCGGCCGCACCGGAGCGGATCTGGCGCCCGAGCAGCAGCAGGCGGTGCGGTTGGCGCTGACCGAAAGGGTCGCGGTGCTCACCGGTGGCCCCGGCTGCGGCAAGTCGTTCACGGTGCGTTCGGTGGTGACTCTGGCGCAGGCGAAGAAGGCCAAGGTGGTGCTGGCCGCGCCGACCGGCCGCGCCGCCAAACGGCTGGCCGAGCTGACCGGCATGGAGGCGTCGACCGTGCACCGGCTGCTGGAGCTCAAGCCGGGCGGGGACGCGGCCTACGACAAGGACCGGCCGCTGGACGCGGACCTGGTGGTCGTGGACGAGGCCTCGATGCTGGACTTGCTGCTCGCGAACAAGCTGGCCAAGGCGGTGCCGCCGGGCGCGCACCTGTTGTTCGTCGGGGATGTGGACCAGCTGCCGAGCGTCGGCGCGGGCGAGGTGCTGCGGGATCTGCTGGCCCCGGGCAGCCCGGTCCCGGCGGTGCGGCTCACCCGGATCTTCCGCCAGGCCCAGCAGTCGGGCGTGGTGACCAACGCCCACCGGATCAATTCGGGAGTCCCGCCGATCACCCAGGGGCTCCCCGACTTCTTCCTCTTCCCCGAGGAGGACACCGAGGAGGCGGGTCGGCTGACGGTGGAGGTGGCGGCCCGGCGGATCCCTGCCAAGTTCGGCCTCGACCCGCGCCGCGACATCCAGGTGCTCGCGCCCATGCACCGGGGCCCGGCAGGCGCCGGCGCGCTGAACGGCCTCCTTCAGCAGGCCATCACCCCGGCCCGGCCGGATCTCCCGGAGCGCAGGTTCGGCGGCCGCACGTTCCGTGTCGGCGACAAGGTCACCCAGATCCGCAACAACTACGAGAAGGGGGAGAGCGGCGTCTTCAACGGCACGGTCGGGGTGGTCACCGCGCTCGACACCGTCGAACAGAAGCTCACCGTGCTCACGGATGAGGACGAAGAGATTCCGTACGACTTCGACGAGCTGGACGAGCTGGCCCACGCGTACGCCGTGACGATCCACCGCTCCCAGGGCAGCGAGTACCCGGCCGTGGTGATCCCGGTCACCACGGGGGCATGGATGATGTTGCAGCGGAATCTGTTGTATACGGCTGTTACCAGGGCGAAACGCCTGGTGGTTCTGGTCGGGTCGCGCAGGGCGATAGCCCAGGCGGTACGCACCGTCTCGGCCGGTCGGCGCTTCACCGCCCTCGATCACCGGCTCGCTCAGGGCGCGAAATAGGCACTCCGTGCCATGTTTCGGCCCTATGGCCGACCCCGAGTGCACGCGCCAGTGCCAAATGGGGGACAGTGGACCTAGTCAGGGCACCTCGAAGAAGAGGCAAAACCGTCGGTGAGGGAATGACGTGAGCGACAACTCTGTAGTACTGCGGTACGGGGACAGCGAGCACAGCTACCCGGTGGTCGACAGCACTGTCGGCGACAAGGGCTTCGACATCGGCAAGCTGCGCGCCGACACCGGTCTGGTCACCCTGGACAGCGGATACGGCAACACCGCGGCCTACAAGTCCGCGATCACTTTCCTTGACGGTGAAGAGGGCATCCTTCGCTACCGCGGTTACCCCATCGAACAGCTCGCCGAACGTGGCAGCTTTATCGAGACCGCGTATCTGTTGATCAACGGTGAGCTCCCGACCGTCGATGAACTTTCCACCTTCAAGGGTGAAATTACTCAGCACACGCTGCTGCACGAGGACGTCAAACGGTTCTACGACGGCTTCCCGCGCGACGCCCACCCGATGGCGATGCTGTCGTCCGTGGTCAGCGCGCTGTCGACGTTCTACCAGGACAGCCACAACCCGTTCGACCCGGAGCAGCGCCACCTGTCCACGATCCGGCTGCTCGCCAAGCTGCCGACCATCGCGGCCTACGCGTTCAAGAAGTCGGTCGGCCAGCCGGTCGTCTACCCGCGCAACGATCTCGGCTACGTCGAGAACTTCCTGCGCATGACCTTCTCGGTTCCGGCCGAGGAGTACGAGCTCAACCCGGTCGTGGTGGGTGCGCTCGACAAGCTCCTGATCCTGCACGCGGACCACGAGCAGAACTGTTCGACCTCGACGGTCCGGCTGGTCGGCTCCTCGCAGGCGAACCAGTTCGCCTCGATCTCGGCCGGCATCAGCGCCCTGTGGGGCCCGCTGCACGGCGGCGCCAACCAGTCGGTGCTGGAGATGCTCGAGGGCATCAAGAACGACGGCGGCGACGTCGACGCCTTCATCCGCAAGGTGAAGAACAAGGAAGACGGCGTGAAGCTCATGGGCTTCGGGCACCGCGTCTACAAGAACTTCGACCCCCGGGCGAAGATCATCAAGGCCGCGGCGCACGACGTCCTCTCCGCTCTCGGCAAGTCCGACGAGCTGCTGGACATCGCGCTCAAGCTCGAGGAGCACGCGCTCAGCGACGACTACTTCGTCTCGCGCAAGCTCTACCCGAACGTGGACTTCTACACGGGCCTGATCTACCGGGCCATGGGCTTCCCGACCACCATGTTCACGGTGCTCTTCGCGCTCGGCCGGCTTCCCGGCTGGATCGCGCAGTGGCACGAGATGATCAAGGAGCCCGGATCCCGTATCGGCCGCCCGCGCCAGATCTACACGGGCATCGAGCTGCGGGACTACCTTCCGGTCGAGTCCCGCTGACCGAAGGCCGCCGACCGCGCGGCAGGCGGCGGTGCACGCCGCCGCCGACGCCGCGGCGCACAACCCGCGGAGCATGAAGAAGCGCCCCGCGCTAGATCCCCCCACGGGTCCGGCGCGGGGCGCTCCCGTCCCCCGGATCGGATCCCCCCACGGGTCCGTACCGGGTGCTGGGTGACGCGCTATGCCGGGACGAGAAAGTCCGAGAGGGCCGCTCAAGCTCTCCGGGCACTTTCGCCCCGGCGACGCGATTGGGCCGTCCCCCAAGACGACCCGCTCTTTCATCCCACCACGCTCCCCGGGAGCGTGGTGTTCCCCTCCATAGACCCACGAGTGGCGGTAATGGTTACGTTCCATTCGGTGTGATCTACGTCTCTTTACGGACGCCCGCCCCACTCGCAGACCGAAACGGTCCATCCCGTAGCGTGCTGTCACTTCTCGAGGGGCGGAGCGCATGGCACAGAACGAGGCAGTGGGCCGGAACATCGTCGTGACCGGTGGCGGTACGGGCATCGGCCGGGCCATCGCGACCCGGCTCGCCGGGTCGGGGGACCGGGTCACGATCGTCGGCCGCCGCCGGGACGTGCTCAGGGCCACCGCCGAGGAGCTGCGCGGCGAACACGGTCTCGACGTCACCCCTGTCGACTGCGACCTCGCCGACCCCGACGAGGTCGAGACGGCGCTCACCCGGCTTCCGGACCGGGTCGACGTGCTGGTGAACAACGCCGGCAGCCGGGAGCCGGCGACCGGGCCGGGGCCGCACGGGGTGCGGGCCCGATGGCGCGGAGACTTCGAGCGCAATGTGCTCACCGCGGTGCTGCTGACCGAATCGCTGCGCGACCGGCTCACCACGGACGGCGGCCGGGTGATCACCGTGACCTCGGTCGCGGCGTTGCGCGGCGGCGGCTCGTACGGCGCGTCCAAGGCCGCCCTGCACGCCTGGAACCACTCGCTGGCGGCCCAGCTGGGCCCGCAGGGCGTCACCTGCAACATCGTCGCCCCGGGCACCGTCGCCGGCACCGAGTTCTTCGGCGCCCGGCTCGATGACGCGGAGCTGACGCGCCGGGCCGGCCGTACCCTCGTCGGCCGGGTGGGCAGGGCCGCCGATGTGGCGGCCGCCGTGGTGTTCCTGGCCTCGCCCGAAGCGGGCTTCATCACGGGCGAGATCCTGCAGTGCAACGGTGGCGAGCTGCTCGGCCGGTAGCGGGCGCATGGCCGGTGGGCAAGGCCCGCACGGTGCCCTGCGGTACCCCGGGCCCCCTGCTCCCCGGGTCTGCGACCACAGGTGGAGCCGGACCGGTCCCTGAGGATGACCTGTTCCTGGCAATCCCCTGGGAATCCCCCTATCAGGACGAAACTCTCTTGCAGCGCTCCGGTCGCCCCTGCCAGCTTGGGGATACGGGAGGGAAGAGGGGCAGCCACATGGACGTTGGACACTTCGTGTCGTCACTCGACTTCACCGCGGGTCTCGTCGAGCACCTGCGGGGTGGAAACGTTGTGTGGGCGTACGCGCTGCTGGCCGCGACCACGCTGCCGCCGCTCGTGCCCAATGCGGTGCTGCTCGTCACCGGCGGAGTACTGGCCGCCCAGGGCCGGCTGGACCTCACCCTCGTGCTCATGGTCGTCGCGCTGAGCGCGCTGGCCGGGGACATGCTGATCCACCGCACCGGACGGGCCGTGAGCGGCCGCGTCGTATCCCGTATCCACCGCAGGCCGCGGCAAGCAGCCCTGTTGCGATGGGCCGCGCTGCGCATACAGCGGCATGGGGTGCCCTTCGTCATCGCGGTGCGTTTCCTGCCGAGCGGACGCCTGATCGGCGGTCTCGCCGCGGGCGTGGTCCGCTATCCGGCACGCCGTTACCTGGCCGGAGCGGGGGTGGCCGAGGCGGTGTGGGCCACGTACTCCGTCGGCGTCGGCTACTTCAGCGGCCGCGCGGCCTCCAACTCCCTGTACGCCGTCGGCCTCGGCCTCGGCGTCTCCCTGCTGGTGGCGGCCGTGGGAGTACTGGCCCAATGGGCGTCCAGGACCCGGGAACGCCGCCAGGTTCCGATGGCAGTTCCCACGGCACTTCCGGCCGGTTTCCCGGCCCCGGCCCCGGCGCTCGTTCCGGCTTCGGCTGTCAGGCCCGAGAGCGTCCTGGACAAGGACTTCTGCGAGTCCGCCGGGCGGGGCCTCTAACCGTGCGGGCGGCCGTACCCGTTGCGGCTCAGTGGTGGCCGAGCGGGGGGCGGGACTCGGTGCCGACGTACGGGGCCAGATAGCGGTACAGCAGGCCCTTCAACTCCTTGATGTACGCGGCCTGTTCCGCGCCCTCCTGGGCGAGGACGAGCTCCAGGCCCGTCTTGAACATGGCGAACGCGATCTCGGCGATGCGGGCGCGGTCCGCGGCCGAGAGCAACGGGGCGCGCAGCTCGATCAGCCGGTCGACGCGTTCCAGTAGCGAGGCGTGCAGCTGATCGTGCTCGTCGGTGACCTTGCCCGGCGTGTCGGGGCCCTTGATCAGGGCGAGGAAGGCCGGATTGGCGCAGTTGAAGTCGATGAACGGATCGACGATCCGGTCGATCATCTCGGAGAGCGGGAGTGCGGCGTTCTCCGGAGTGAAGACCAGGCCGTGGGCCTGCTGCATCTGCTGGATGAGCCGGCCGCCGAGTTCGACCGCGATGGCTTCCTTGTTGGGGAAGAACTGGTAGAGCGTGCCCGGGGAGACGCCGGCTTCGCGGGCGATGGCGTTCGTGCTCGCCGCCCGGTAGCCGGACGTGCAGAACACGCTCGCGGCCGCTTCCAGCAGCTGCGTCACCCTGCGCTCTCCGCGCGCCTGGCGACGGCGCGGCTTCTCCTCCACCTCGGACACGTGTAGGCCCCAATCATGATTGACAAATACGAGTGGTCGCTCGCATTCTTGAAAACGCGAGTGGCTACTCGTGTTTTTCATTCTATGCTCGTTCTACGGGGAGGGGACACCTCAGTGATGCCCGATGTCAACCGCGAGCACGCCGTCGGGGGCTGGACCCGGGCGGTCACCGCCCGGCCCAGGCTCACGCTGCTGCTCGCGCTGCTCTTCACCGCCCTCGCCGTGGTCGCCGGCAGCGGTGTGGCGGACCGGCTGAGCGGCGGCGGGTGGGAGGCCCCGGACTCGGAGTCGTCCTATGCCACCAAGGCCCTGGAGGAGCACTTCCCCGCCTCGCAGCCCAATCTCGTCCTGCTGGTGGACAGTCGCGGAGCGGGCGTCGACAGCCCGCAGGTGGCCGCCGCCGGACGTGACCTGGCCCGCAGGCTCGCCGCCGACCCGTCGATCGCCGGCGTCACGTCGTACTGGGCCACCGGAGCACCCGAGTTGCGGGCGAAGGACCGCGGCGAAGCCATGATCGCGGCCCGGATCGTGGGCGGCGACGATGCGGTGGGCGCCGCCGTCGAGCGCATAGCGCCCGCCTGCCGGGGCGCTCAGGGGGTGGTGGACGTGCGGATCGGCGGATTGGCCGCGGTCCGGCACGAGCTGCAGAGCACCATCGAGGAGGACCTGCTGCGCGCCGAGATGATCGCGCTGCCGGTCACGCTCGTGCTGCTCGTGATGGTCTTCGGCAGCGCGGTGGCCGCCCTGCTTCCCCTCGGCGTGGGCATCATCGCGATCCTGGGGACCAACGCGGTGCTACGCCTCATCACGTCCTTCACCGATGTCTCCCTCTTCGCCCAGAGCCTGACCACCGTGCTCGGGCTGGGGCTGGGGATCGACTACGCGCTGTTCATCGTGCGCCGCTTCCGTGAGGAACTGGCGGACCGGGACGACCCCTTGAAGGCGGTGGGCGCGACGCTGCGCACCGCCGGCCGTACGGTGCTGTTCTCGGCGCTCACGGTCGCCGCCGCGCTCGCGGCGATGCTGGTCTTCCCGCAGTACTTCCTGCGCTCCTTCGCCTACGCCGGTATCGCGGTCGTGCTGCTGGCGGCCGGTGCCGCACTGATCGTGCTGCCCGCCGCCCTGGTGCTGCTCGGGCACCGGGTCAACGCCCTGGACCTGCGCAGGCTGTGGCGGCGACGGGTTCCCGCCGCGGAGCCGCGCGAGCCCGGAGCCGGCTACGCGGCGCTCGCCCGGCTGGTGATGCGGCGTGCTCCGCTCTTCGCCATAGGTGCCACCGCGGGCCTGCTCCTGCTCGGACTGCCCTTCCTGCAGATCCAGTTCGGCACGGCCGACGATCGCCAGCTCCCGGCAGGCGCCGAGTCGCACGCCGTCCAACAGCACATACGCGAGGCGTTCCCCGGCAATCCGGGCGGCGGAATCACGGTGCTCGCCGAGGGGAACCCCGGTCGGGACGCGCTCGCTGGATACAAGGGAAAGCTGGCCGCGCTGCCCGGAGTCGTCACGGTCGAAGGCCCGTTCGCCGCTCCTTCCGGCGGCCCGGCGTACCTCACCGTGCTGCCCCGGACCGAGGCCGTGGACGCGGCCACCCAGGACCTGGTGGGGGAGATCCGAGCGGTGGACGCCCCGTTCGGGACCGCGGCCACCGGCCAGGCCGCCGTGCTGGTCGATGCGCAGAAGGCCATCGCCGACCGCTTGCCCTGGGCGATCGGAATGATCGCCGTCGTCACTCTCCTTCTGGTGTTCCTGTTGACCGGCAGCGTGGTGATACCGCTCCAGGCGGTGCTGCTCAACGCGCTGAGCCTGACCGCGATGTTCGGGGCGGTGGTCTGGGTGTTCCAGGACGGACATCTGTCCGGGCTCCTGGGATTCACGGCGACCGGCAGCATCGAGACCACCCTCCCGGTGCTGATGTTCTGCCTGGCCTTCGGCCTGTCCATGGACTACGGGGTCTTCCTGCTGTCACGTATCAAGGAGGAGTACGACCGCAGCGGTGACCATCAGGGAGCGATCGTCTTCGGTGTGCGGCGTACCGGCGGACTCATCACCGCGGCCGCAGTGATCCTCGCCGTCGTCATGGTGGCCATCGGTACCTCACGGGTGGCCAACACCAAGATGCTCGGCCTCGGCATCGCCCTGGCCGTCCTGATGGACGCCATGGTGGTCCGTACCCTGCTTGTCCCGGCCGTCATGCGACTGACCGGTAAGGCCACGTGGTGGGCGCCGCCCGCGCTGCGCCGGTTCCATGACCGGTTCGGCATAAGCGAGGGCGGCGGCGGGGGAGTGGCGCCGGAGGCGGCTCGTGCCCCGCAGCGTGATCAGGAGCGGGACCCCGAGCCGGTCCGGTAGCTGTTCGCCGGTCAGGAGCCGGTCGTTGTGGGGTGTCGGTCAGAGTCCCGGCGGCCCGGGCATGGGTGTCAGTCGGGATCCCGGCGGCCCCGATTACCGGGCCGCCGGGCACTCCAAGCTCGAATGGTGTCGGCATACCAGAAGGGTTTGCCGCTCTCCACGACGTCCGGAGCGGGCAGGTGCCCGTGCTTGCGATACGAGCGCACGGTATCGACCTGGACCCGGATATGTGCGGCGATCTCTGCGTACGACCACAGGGTTCGGTCGGTCATGTCACGCACCTCCCTACAGTGGGGTGGCTGTTGATCAGTAACCCTTGTCCTGTGAACGACATGTACTGACAGCCGCATGGGCCTGTAGATCGTTTGTGACACGGAACCCGCGTAACAGTGACAAACGTGGCAGATAGGTGACGATCAGCACCAGGGTGAGGCTAACCCCCGTAGTGACTAGCGGGGCGCCGCCAGTGCACAAGTGAGTGTGCACAAACCATTGTGTACACATGCCGAAGCAACGACGCATCAAGGAGATCGGCGATCTCGGGGCGCTCAAGGCGCTCGCGCACCCACGCCGTCAGCAGATCCTCGACCATCTGGCGCTGCACGGGCCGGCCACCTCGGCGACCCTCGCCCGTGCCCTGGACCTGAACACCGGAGCCACCAGCTACCACCTGCGGGAGCTGGACCGGCACGGCTTCGTCGAGGAGGCCGAAGGGACGGGACGGGGGCGCGAGCGCTGGTGGCGAGCCGCCCCGGCGGACCTGCGCTTCCCGCAGCGCTCCGAGCAGAGCGACGAGATGCGGCCGGTCGTCGACGAGATGAACCGTCTCGCGTTCGCCGCCGACCTCGCGCTCTTCGAGCGGTCCCAGCGCGAGATCGAGGGCGTATGGGCGGACAGCCAGCCCTACTCCCGGGGCTCCATCCAGGTGACCCTCCCCGAACTGCGCGATTTCTTCGAGGAGTACATCGCCCTGGTCAACCGGTACAAGCGCGCCGACGACGAACTGCCGGAGGGCGCACGAAACGTGCTCACGCGATTCCTCGCCTTCCCGGCACCGGCCGACGCCCCGGAGGTCCAGTCGGCAGCAGGTTCGGCCGCCGATGAGCCGACCGATCCCCTGCCCGCCGAAGCGAAGACCCAGAACCTGCCCGATGAGCAGACCGAGGACCTGGCCGAAGCGAAGTACGACGACACCACGAACGGGGCCCCTTCATGAACACGTTCGCCATGGACACCGACCGCATCGCGCTCGCGCCGGCCGTACGACTGGCGGCCGTCACCAAGATCTACGGCCGGGGTCCCCGCGCGGTACGCGCCCTGGACGAGGTCAGCGCCAGTATTCCGCGCGGCTCCTTCACCGCGGTGATGGGGCCGTCCGGCTCCGGCAAATCGACCTTCCTGCACTGCGCGGCCGGGCTGGACACGCCCACCAGCGGAACGTCCCACCTCGGGGACACCGAGCTGACCGGGATGAACGAGACCCGGCTCACCCAACTGCGGCGCAGCCGGGTCGGCTTCGTCTTCCAGGCGTTCAACCTCGTCCCCGCACTGACCGCCCGTCAGAACATCGCGCTTCCGCTCAGACTCGCGAAACAACGGCTCGACCCGGCCAGGCTGGCGGAGATCCTGCGGCGCGTCGGACTGGCCGGCCGTGCGGACCACCGCCCCGCGGAACTGTCCGGGGGACAGCAGCAGAGGGTGGCCATCGCCCGTGCGCTGATCACCCGCCCTGACGTGGTCTTCGGCGATGAACCGACCGGCGCCCTGGACACGGTCACCGCCAAGGAGATCCTCGGCCTCCTGCGCGGCTGCGTGGACGACACCGGCCAGACCGTCGTCATGGTCACCCACGATCCCGTCGCCGCTTCGTACGCCGACACCGTGCTCTACCTCGCCGACGGCCGCATCGCGGGCCGTGACGACGAGCCCACCGCCGACCGGGTGGCCGAGCGCATGACGCACCTGGGGGCGTGGTCCTGATGCTGCGCTACGCACTGCAGACCCTGCGGGCCCGCAAGGGCGGCTTCGCGGGAGCCTTTCTCGCCCTGTTCTGTGCCGCGGCGCTCGTCACCGCGTGCGGGGTGCTGCTGGAGACCGGTCTCCGGGGCGAGATCGCGACCGAGCGGTACGCGGCCGCACCGATCGTCGTCGGAGCCGACCAGAACGTGCACCAGACCACCGTCAAGGAGAAGAAGGGCAAGACCAAGGTCAAGAACAAGGCCAAACCGCTCGCGGAGCGGGTCTGGCTGCCGGACACCACCGTGCGGACCGTCCGCCAGGTGCCAGGAGTACGGGCCGCCGTCCCCGAAGTCACCTTCCCCGCCTATGCGGTGGGCCGGGGTGCGGACCGGAGCGGCCCGCTGAGCGGAAAGCCGTCCTTCGGCCACGACTGGGCCTCCGCCGTACTCACGCCCTTCACCCTCACCGAGGGCCGCGCCCCGCAGACGGACGGCGATCTCGTCATCGATCGCGAACTCGCCGGGCGGATGGGCCTGAAGCCCGGCAGCAGCGTCACCGTCCAGTCCACCCGGGCCCCGCGCAGCTATCGCGTCACCGGCATCGCCGCCGCCCAGGACGGTGATCTGCGGCAGCAGACCTCGCTGTTCTTCACCACCGCCGAGGCCGGACGGCTGGCCGGCCACCCCGGGCAGATCACCGCGATAGGAGTCCTGCCGGAGCCCGGCGCGGACACCGGCGCCCTCGCCACGAACCTCGCCACCGCGCTGCAGGGCACGAAGGTCCAGGTGCACACCGGAGCCGACCGCGGACCGGTGGAGTTCCCCGACGCGGCCAAGGCCCGGATCAAACTCGTCAGCATGGGTGGCGCGATCGGCGGCACCTCACTCCTCGTCGCGGTCCTCGTGGTCGTCGGCACCTTCGCTCTGACCATCCAGCAGCGCTACCGGGAGATAGCCCTGCTGCGCGCCATCGCCGCCACCCCGAGGCAGATCCGCCGGCTGATCGGCAGGGAGGCGCTGCTGGTAGGCCTGGCGGCGGGCGCTCTCGGTTCCGTCGCGGGCCTGCCGGTCGCGTACTGGCTGCACGCCGAGTTCGTCGGTTTCGGCGCCGTGCCGGACACGCTGCGGATCGCGTGGAGCCCCTTCCCGATGTTCGCGGCCGTGGGTGCCGCGCTGCTCGGCGGCTGGTCCGCGGCCCGGATATCCGCCCGCAGGGCGTCCAGGATCCGGCCTGCCGAGGCGCTCTCGGAAGCCGCCATGGAGACCCGTACGTCCCCCTGGGGGCGGCTGCTCGCCGGCGGCCTGTTCCTCGCGGGTGGCATCGTCCTGCTCGTCGTGCTCAGCGGTCTGCGGACCGAACCCGCGTCCACGCCGGTCACCTTCCTGACCGTGGTGGTCCTCGCCGTCGCGGTGTCCCTGCTCGGGCCGCTGCTGGCCCGGATCGCCGCCGCGGTACTGGCCGTTCCGCTCCGCGCCTCCCGCATCGGCGGCCACCTCGCCGCCGCCAACGTCCGTACCAACTCCAAGCGCCTCTCGGCGGCGGTCACTCCGCTCGCGCTGCTCGTCGGGATGACCTGCACCGTGATCTTCGTGCAGACGACGATGGGTCACGCCGCTCAACAGCAGGCCTCGGCGGGCAACCGCGCCCAGTGGGTACTCGGCGCCGCCGCGCCCGGTGTGCCCGGCGAAGCCGCCGCGGCGGTGCGCCAGGTACCCGGCGTCACCGCGGTCACCGAGGTCGTACGGACCAGCGTCCGGGTCGGCCTCTCGAAGTACACGGCGCAGGGCGTGACCCCCGCAGGACTGACGACGACCTGGGATCCCGACGTCACCCGGGGCACGCTCCGGGGGTTCGGCGACGGTGACATCGCGCTCAGCGAGGTCGCCGCCGACGGGCTGGGAGTCCGGCCGGGCAGCACCGTACGGCTCACCCTCGGCGACGGAACTCCCGCCGCTCTCAAGGTGGCCGCCGTCTACGCTCGCGGTCTCGGATTCGGCGACCTGACGATGTCCCACGACCTGGTCGCACGACATGTCGACAATCCGCTGGCATCGGCCGTCCTCGTCGCCACCGACGGCCGCGCGGACCGTGCGGCGCTCGGCGCGGCGGTCAAGGACTTCCCGGGTGTCGCCGTTCTCGACCACGATCAGGCGGGAGCGGTCCAGGCCGAGGTCCAGCAGTCCAACGCCGAGGTCAACTACCTCGCGATGGGCCTGGTGCTCGCCTTCACCGCGATCGCGGTCGTCAACACCCTCGCGATGTCCACCGCCGACCGGTCCAGAGAGTTCGCGCTGCTGCGGCTCGTGGGCACCACCCGCCGGCAGGTGCTGCGGATGCTGCGGCTGGAGGCGCTGGCGGTCGTGCTCGTCGGGGCGGTGCTCGGCACCGCGATAGCCCTGGCCACCCTGACCGCGTTCAGCCTCGGGATGACGGGAGCGGCGGCCCCGCGGCTCGACCCCGCCGGATACCTGCTGATCGTGGCCCTGGCGGCGGGTCTCGCCCTGCTCGCCACCGCACTCCCGGCCCGGCTCGCGCTGCGGGTCCGGCCCGCCGAGGCGATCGGCTGACCGCGAAGAAGTCCAGGAAGAAGTCCGGTTCGAACACTTGCCCCTGTGATTGCTACCGGACAGTATCGGCAGCCATCCGTACGGAGCCCGAGCCTGAGAGGTGGGCCATGCGCCTGCGCCGTACCGCTACCGCACTCGCCGTCAGCGCTGCCCTCCTGGGCGCCGGAAGCCTCCCCGCCGCCGCTCAGGCCGGCCAGAACGCTCCGGCCCAGGCCGCCCGGAGCCACCAGGCAGCCCCGGTTGCCGCCGCCCCCCACCGGGCGGCGGCACCGGTGGCGGCCGGCACCGTCACCACCCCCGACGGCCGGACCTATCTCGCCGACCGCCAGGGCCGCGCCCTCCAGTTGCACGGCCTCAACCTCGGCAAGACCGACACGGTCACCGAGGCGGGGATCGCCGAGCTCGCCACGAGCGGCTTCAACCTTGTCCGGCTCAACATCCAGTGGCAGAAGGTCGAACCGCGGCGCGGCCACTACGACACCGCCTATCTGCGCTACCTCGGCCGGGTCATGGACTGGGCGGACCGGTACGGCGTCCTGGTCCTCGTCGACTGGCACCAGGACGTCTTCGGGCCGGCCTTCGGCTTCAACGGCATCCCCGCCTGGGCCACCCGCACCGACGGCATCCCTTACGAACCGCTGCCCGGCGACGACTGGTTCGCCAACTACTTCCAGCCCGCGGTCGGTGCGGCCTTCCGGCACCTCTACGACGACGCGGATCTGCGGGCCGCCCAGGCCGCCGCGTACACCAAGGTCGCCGCGACGCTGCGCGGCCACCGGTCCCTCCTGGGCTACGACCTGTTCAACGAGCCGTTCGGCCCGTTCACCGGTGACCCCACCGACCCGGCCACCCAGATCGAGAACTCCGCCGCGATGGAACGGGGCCGGCTCGCCGGCCTCTACCGGCGGCTGATCGCCGCCGTCCGCACGGCCGATCAGGACGCCTGGCTGTTCGTCGAGCCCACCGTCCTCATCGGCCAGGGCGTCCCCACTCAACTGCCCGGCTTCAACGACCCCCGGCACGGCTCCGACCGCATCGGCTACGCCCCGCACTACTACGACACCGCCGTGGAGAACGGCGCCGACTGGGATCCCGCCGACGGGTTCATCGAAGCTTACGAAGCCGTCATCCGCGCCTATCCGGCCGCTCACAGGATGCCGGTCCTGGTGGGCGAATGGGGGCCCGCGAAGGCCACCGGCAGCGGCAACGCCGAGCTGATACGCCGCCAGACAGCGTCCATGCGCGGCTTCGCCACCGGCTGGGCCCTGTGGTACGACTGCCACGCCGCCGAAGGCGGTGGCTACTGCGCCTACGACGCCGACGGCCGACCCGCGCCCGGCAAGGAGCCGGTGTTCGCCGCCTACGCGCCGGCGATCGCCGGGACACCCGGTGCGGAGTTCTACGACCCCGCGACCCACACGTACACCCTCGCCCTGACCACCACCGCGGTCTCGCGGCGCGCCTGGACGGAACTGCGGCTGCCCGCCACGGCGTTCCCGCACGGCGCCAGGGTGTCCGTCACCGGCGCCCGCGGTGCCCTCGTCCACCAGGTCGCGGGAGAGGCGCGGATCCTGCTTCCGGCGACCCCGCCGGGCAGGCACGTGACGCTGACGGTCACGGCCCGCTAGAGCCCTGCGGCCCCCGGAAGGCTCCTAGTCGGCGCGGATCGCCGCCGCCAGCGCTCCGGCCTTGGCCGCACCCAGCTTGCGGGCGACATCGGCCTCGCTGATCATGCCGACGAGCGAGTCGCCGTCCAGCACGGGGATCCGGCGGACGCGCTTGGCGGCCATCGCGGCGACGACGCTGTCCGTGTCGTCGTCGGCCTTGGCCGTCAGGGGCTTCCCGTTCATCAGCTCTGCGGCCCGTATGGCCGACGGGTCGTGCCCGATGGCCACACACCGCAGAACGATGTCCCGGTCGGTGAGCACGCCCCGCAGTCCGCCGTCCGAATCGGTGATGGCCAGCGCGCCGATGCCCGCATCCCGCATCCGCTTGGCCGCCACGTCCAGCGTCTCGTGTTCGGAGATGCTCTCCACACCCTTGTGCATGATGTCGCGTGCAGTCGCCACGGAAACTCCGTCCATCGCAGGTAAGCCCCCGCATCGACGCTAGGCGAGCCCGCCCCGCCCTGCATCCGGAGCCGCCCCCTGCTCGCCCACCAGGCTGGCGAACCGGTCACCCACCCCGAAAGTCTCTTCGGCCCGCCGCTCGCCAATCACTGGGCCGAACGGGTGCCGAACGGACACCGGCCGTGTTCCTGCCAGAAATGTCGACACGGATGAGGTACACCCGCCGGGAACGAGCCGGCGACGCCGTACGCACTCGGGGGCAGCGACTCACGTGAGTCGCTGCCCCCGAGTGCATGAGCAGGGCGCCGTACCGGCACGACCTGCGGAAAGGTTTCCCCGGAACGGGTGAAGCGGTGGTGCCCCCAGCAGGACTCGAACCTGCGGCCAAGTGCTTAGAAGGCACCTGCTCTATCCACTGAGCTATGGGGGCCGGACAGTGGCCGCGGCTGTCTCCGCCCCTGGGTGGTTCCGTGACCTGGCCGGGGTCAAGGATAGGGCGCGGTGGACCTTCTACCGGTTGCTTCACCTCCGTGACACGTTGTGGAGGTTCAGTGAAGCGGTCCGATAATCGCAGGCGGGTACGAATGCTGCACCGCTTTTTCCGCCTCAGTCGGTGGCCGTTGTGCACTCGTTATGCCCGGGTCTCGTCCGGCTCGCTTACCGCCGTATCGGGTGCGTGCGGGCCAAAAAGGCGTGAACTGGGCGGTATACGCTTCAAAAATGCGCCAAAATGGGGCATTCTGCCACTGTGGCGATCTTGGACGTACGGCCCGATCTGCTAGACGCGCTGTCCGCGCTGCGCGACCGCGTCGACGTCGCGCGCTTTCCGTTCCCACTTCCTGGAGCCGCGCGGGCCCGCCGTACCCGCCAGGAGCTGATCGCGCAGCTCGACGACTATCTGGTGCCCCGGCTGCGGACCCCCGAAGCGCCGCTGCTGGCGGTGGTCGGTGGATCGACGGGGGCCGGGAAGTCCACGCTGGTCAACTCGCTGGTGGGGCGGCGGGTCAGCGAGGCGGGGGTGCTGCGTCCCACGACGCGGACGCCGGTGCTGGTGTGCCACCCCGCGGACCGGGCCTGGTTCTCCGATCCGCGGATCCTGCCGGGTCTGGCACGGGCCTGGTCCGCGCGGCCCGGGACGCAGGACGAGGACGGGGCCGCGGAGGGCGAACTGCTGCGGCTGGAGATCGATGACGCGCTGCCCAGGGGGCTCGCGCTGCTCGACGCCCCGGACATCGACTCGCTGGTCGCGCGCAACCGTGAGCTGGCCGCGGAGCTGATCTGCGCGGCGGACATCTGGATCCTGGTCACCACCGCGTCGCGGTACGCCGACGCGCTGCCCTGGCATCTGCTGCGCACCGCCAAGGAGTACAACGTCACGCTGGCCACCGTGCTGGACCGGGTGCCGCACCAGATCGCCGAGGACGTCGCCCGGCACTACGCGGCGCTGCTGACGAAGGCCGGGCTCGGGGACGTACCGCGCTTCACCGTTCCGGAGCTGCCCGAATCCGCGGGCGGCGGCGGGCTGCTGCCGCAGACCGCGGTCGCCGCCCTCCGCCAGTGGCTGGCGCACAACGCCGAGGACCCGGCCGCCCGCCAGCAGGCGGCGCAGCGCACCGTGGTCGGCGTCCTGGACTCGATGCGCGCCAGGATGCCGGCGCTGGCCTCGGCCTCGGCCGTCCAGCACGCGGCGGCGGTACGGCTGGCCCGTGGCGCGGAGGACGCGTACGCGGAGGCCGCCGAACGGATCGACGGCGCGGTGACGGCCGGGGTGCCGTTGGCCGGCGAAGCCCTGGCGCGCTGGCTGGAGTACCCGCACTGCGGGCGGGAGGCGCTGCAGTCCGCGCTCGCCGAAGGGCTCGCGACGCTGCTGCGCTCCGAGGTCGACGCGGCCGACGAACGTATTGCCGCCGGATGGCAGCGGGACCGCGCGGGGGCCGCGCTGCTCGCGGAGCCGGACGGGCGCCCGGACCGGGCGGCCGCCGCGGACCGGATCGACGCCGGGGT
>NZ_JAPVLS010000085.1:0-43418 GCF_027158125.1 Streptomyces sp. H39-C1 | reverse complement strand
GGCCGCTGTGGCCGCCGCCTCCGTCCCGCACGCGCGGGCGGAACCCGCCCCGCTGCCCGCGGGGGCGCGGCAGGCGGCCGGGCTGGTCGGCGGGCCTGACGATCTGCTCCCCGCCGTCCGCCGTCTCCTGCGTGACACGGTCGTCGTGGAGAGCCTCGACGACGCGGAGGCTCTCGTGGCCGCGCACCCGGAACTCACCGCCGTCACCGCCGAAGGCGATGTGCTCGCCGCGCACTTCGCGCACGGTGGGTCGGCGGGCGTGCCCAGCCTGCTGGAGGTGCGGGCCGCCGTCGACGAGGCGGCCCGTGAGCTGGAGCGGCTGGCGGCGCTGTGCGAGTCGCTCGCGGAGGAGCAGCGGGAGACGAAGGAGCGGCGCACGGCGTGCGCGCGGACCGTGGACTCGCTGGCGCAGGCGCGGCGGGCGGCGGAGAAGGAGAAGTCGTCGGTCGCCCAGCAGCTGGGGCGGCTCGCCGGCCAGGCACGCGCCGCCGGGGGAGAGGCCGAGCGCAGCGCCGCCGCCGTGGGGCGGGCGGAGGAGTCGCTGGCCGCGGCGATGGAGGAGTTCGAGGAACTGTCGGTGCGGCTGGGGGAGGCCGTGGAGGCACCCGGCGAGGAGGAGCCGGACACCTCCGTACGGGACCGGCTGTCCGCCGACGGGGCCAACGCGCGGCAGACCGAGATGGAGGCGCGGCTCCAGCTGCGCACCCACGAGGAGCGGGTGAAGGGCCTGGCCGGGCGGGCGGACGGGCTGGACCGCGCGGCCCGTATCGAGCGTGAGACCCGGGCCCGCGCCGAGCAGCGCCGGGCCCGGCTGGAGTACGAGGCCCGGGTGGCCGCCGCGGTGCTGGCCGGTGCGCGAGCCCTGCTGGAGTACGTGACGGTGTCGCTGGGCCGCGCCGACGAGGAGCGCGGGGCGGCCGAGCGGGCCCGCTCGGAGCGTGAGGCGCAGCTGGGGGAGGAGCGCCGGCAGGGCCGGGAGCTCAAGGCGGAACTGGACAAGCTGACCGACTTCGTCCACAAGGGCGAGGTGCTGGGCGCCGAGAAGCGGCTGCGCATCGAGCAGTTGGAGACCCGGTCGCTGGAGGAGCACGGCATCGAGCCGTCCGGGCTGGTCGACGAGTACGGCCCGCACCATCCGGTGCCGCCGTCACTGCCCGCCGAGGGCGAGGAGCTGCCCGAGGATCCGGAGCACCCGCGCAACCGGCCGAAGCCGTTCGTGCGCGCGGAGCAGGAGAAGCGGCTGAAGTCCGCGGAGAAGGCGTACCAGCAGCTGGGGAAGGTCAACCCGCTGGCACTGGAGGAGTTCTCCGCGCTGGAGGAGCGCCACAAGTTCCTGACGGAGCAGCTGGAGGACCTGAAGAAGACCCGGCTGGATCTCCTGCAGGTCGCCAAGGAGGTCGACGAGCGCGTCGAGCAGGTCTTCTCCGCGGCCTACCACGACACGGCGCGGGAGTTCGAGGGGGTGTTCTCCCGGCTCTTCCCCGGTGGCGAGGGCCGGCTGATGCTGACAGATCCGGACAATATGCTCACCACAGGTGTGGAGGTTGAAGCGCGGCCGCCCGGGAAGAAGGTCAAGCGGTTGTCGCTGCTGTCGGGTGGTGAGCGCTCGCTGACCGCGGTGGCGCTGCTGGTGTCGATCTTCAAGGCCCGGCCGAGTCCGTTCTATGTGATGGACGAGGTCGAGGCGGCGTTGGACGACACCAATCTGCAGCGGCTGATCGGGCTGATGGAGGAGCTTCAGGAGAGTTCACAGCTTGTCGTCATCACGCACCAGAAGCGGACGATGGAGGTCGCCGATGCCCTGTACGGCGTATCGATGCAGGGCGATGGGGTCTCCAAAGTGATCAGCCAGCGGCTGCGTGAGGGCAAGCGCAAGCTGGCCTAGGCCCATATGCATTCAAGTGCTGAACTCAAGCGGCTGAGCCATGTGCTCATCTGCGCCAGATGGGTTGATAGGCCCCTGTTGACTTCGAAACTTGAAGGCATAGTCTCTGCAGCGTCACTTTTATCTTCGAGTGGTGGCCGTCCGGGGGGCGGCTGACACTGGAGGATCCAGCCCCTCATGTGAGGGCTCACCGCCGAGCCCCAGGAGTCCACGTTGACCAGTACCGAACCTGTGGCCGGTCGGGAAGGCCGTCTGGCCCATCCGGATCACCTCGGCCATGTCATCTTCATCACCGCGGCGGCCGCCATGGGCGGCTTCCTATTCGGCTACGACAGTGCCGTGATCAACGGCGCTGTCGAGGGCATCCGCGGCAAGTACGACATCGGCTCCGGCACCCTCGCCCAGGTCATCGCGATCGCCCTGATCGGCTGCGCCATCGGCGCCGCCACGGCCGGCCGGATCGCCGACCGCATCGGCCGTATCCGCGTCATGCAGATCGCCGCCTCGCTCTTCACGGTCAGCGCCGTGGGCTCCGCGCTGCCGTTCGCCCTCTGGGACCTCGCCATGTGGCGGGTGCTCGGCGGTATCGCCATCGGTATGGCCTCGGTGATCGGCCCGGCGTACATCGCCGAGGTCTCCCCGCCCGCCTACCGCGGCCGGCTCGGTTCCTTCCAGCAGGCAGCCATCGTCATCGGCATCGCCGTCTCGCAGCTCGTCAACTGGGGCCTGCTGAACGCGGCCGGCGGCGACCAGCGCGGGCAGCTGATGGGCCTGGAGGTCTGGCAGGTCATGCTCGGCGTGATGGTCGTCCCGGCCGTCCTCTACGGGCTGCTCTCCTTCGCGATCCCCGAGTCGCCGCGCTTCCTGATCTCCGCGGGCAGGACCGCCCACGCCAAGAAGGTGCTCGAAGACGTCGAAGGCAAGCACATCGACCTCGACGCACGGGTGGCCGAGATCGAACACGCCATGCGCAGCGAGCACAAGTCGACCTTCCGTGACCTGCTCGGCAGCCGGATGGGCTTCCTGCCGATCGTCTGGATCGGTATCGGACTCTCGGTCTTCCAGCAGCTCGTCGGCATCAACGTGGCCTTCTACTACTCGTCCACGCTGTGGCAGTCGGTGGGCATCGACCCGAGCAGCTCCTTCCTGTACTCGTTCACCACCTCGATCGTGAACATCATCGGCACCGTGATCGCCATCCTCCTCGTCGACCGGATCGGCCGCAGGCCGCTCGCCCTGATCGGTTCTGCGGGTATGACCGTCTCCCTGGCACTGGAGGCATGGGCCTTCGCCGCCAAGACCGCCGACGGGACGCTCCCGAACACCCAGGGCACCGTGGCGCTCATCGCGGCCCACGTCTTCGTGCTCTTCTTCGCCCTCTCCTGGGGTGTCGTCGTCTGGGTCTTCCTCGGCGAGATGTTCCCGAACCGGATCCGCGCCGCGGCGCTCGGCGTGGCGGCCTCCGCCCAGTGGATCGCCAACTGGGCGATCACCGCGAGCTTCCCGAGCCTGGCGGACTGGAACCTGTCGGGGACGTACGTCATCTACGCCTGCTTCGCCCTGCTCTCGATCCCCTTTGTGCTCAAGTTCGTGAAGGAGACCAAGGGCAAGACCCTGGAGGAGATGGGTTAGTCCTTGAGACGCGGCAGCACCTGCTCCGCCAGCAGATGCAGACTGCGCCAGCCCTCGTCGACCGGCATGCCCCCGCACAGGGGGTGCAGGACCAGGCTCGCCTGGTCCCCGCCGGCCTCGGCGAGGGCGACGCATTCGTCGGGCGTGACGATCCGGTAGACCCCCTCGCGGCGCAGTTCCTCGACGCCGGTGGCGGCCGAGCGCACGGCGGAGCGGATGTCGGCCGACTGCCAGGAGGCGTACATCCGCGCCTCGTGCAGCAGATGCTCGCCGTACTGCGCCCAGGCGCGGTCGGGGTCCTCGGCGATGTGCAGCAGCGGGACCTTCGCCGGCGGCATCATGCACCAGCCCTCGGTGCCGTACTCGGCGAGCCGCTCCTGGTAGTACGCCTCCAGCTCCGGCAGGTACGCGCTGGGGAAGAGCGGCAGACCGAGCCGGGCGGCACGGCGGGCGGCCGCCTTCGAGCTGCCGCCGACCAGCAGCAGCGGATGCGGCTGGGTGAACGGTCGCGGCGTGACCTGCACCGTCCTGCCGCGGTATTCGAAGGGCTCCCCGGTCCACGCGGTGAGCAGTGTCTCCAGGACCTCGTCCTGGAGCTTGCCGCGGTGCGTCCAGTCCCGGCCGTGCGCGTCGTACTCCGCCTGCCGGTAGCCGATCCCCGCCACCGTGACGAGCCGGCCGCCGCTGAGCAGGTCCAGTACGGCGATGTCCTCGGCCAGCCGCAGCGGATCGTAGAGCGGGCCGATCAGGGCGGAGACGGTGACCGCGATCCGCCGGGTGGCACCGAAGACCGCTCCCGCGAACGTGAGGGGCGAGGGCAGCCACCCATTGGCGGCGCCGTGGTGCTCCTCGGTCTGGACGGTGCCGACGCCGCGGTCGTCCGCGTAGGCCGCCATCTCGAGGGCCGCCTTGTAGCGGGCACTGAGCGACGCGGGCTCGGCAGCGGGATCGACGAGGTTGAAACGGATGACCGTGACGGGCATGGCGGACGCTTCCCTTCGCCGGGATGGACCAGACGGACGCTAACTGACGCAGCGTCAGATTGATAGAGGAGTGGACCCGCGGGACCACGCACGGTTCGCCCGCCCCGGCCCGGCCCGGCCCGGATCGGACGCATGGGGTCGGGATCGCAGTTGGGGGCACCCCCGGCCGAAGGTCGGGGGACCGTAAATAGTCGATTTCGGACCCCCACGCCGGAGAGCCCGGCCCCGACCCGGCAACGGCCCGCACGGGCCGGCACCCGGGACCGGCCCGGAGGGCCACGTTGTCGCGGCCACCCGCGCACGTGACCGATACTGGGAAAGATATGGAAACCGTCATCCTTGCTGTAGTCATCGCCCTGGTCGCGGTCGTCGCCGCCGGCGGACTGGTGGTCGGCAGCCGCCGCAAGAAGCAGCTGCCGCCCGCGCCGCCGAGCACGCCGACCATCACCGCGCCGCCCGCCGAGCCACGCGTCGGGGACGAAGCGGAGGTCCCTCGGGACGAGCCGCGCCGGACGATCGAAGAGGTCGTCCTCCCCGAGACGCCTGGCGCGCCGGTCGCCGTGGAGGAGCTGCCGGTACCCGCGGCTCCCGAACTCGAACAGCCGGAACCCAGCGCCGGCCGCCTGGTGCGGCTGCGCTCCCGGCTGTCCCGCTCGCAGAACACGCTCGGTAAGGGGCTGCTCGCGCTGCTCTCCCGCGAGCACCTCGACGAGGACACCTGGGAGGAGATCGAGGACATCCTCATCACCGCCGATGTGGGTGTCACTCCGACCCAGGAGCTGGTGGACCGGCTGCGTACCCGGGTGAAGGTGCTCGGCACCCGCACCCCCGCCGATCTGCGCGCCCTGCTCCGCGAGGAGCTGCTGACCCTGGTCGACCCCTCGCTGGACCGCGAGCTGAAGACCGAGAGCCACGAGACGACCCCGGCCGTCGTGCTGGTCGTCGGTGTCAACGGCACCGGCAAGACCACGACCACCGGCAAGCTCGCCCGCGTCCTGGTGGCCGACGGCCGCAGTGTGGTGCTCGGCGCGGCGGACACCTTCCGTGCCGCCGCCGCCGACCAGCTGCAGACCTGGGGCGAGCGGGTGGGCGCCCGGACCGTGCGCGGTCCCGAGGGCGGCGACCCGGCGTCGATCGCCTTCGACGCCGTGAAGGAAGGTATCGCCGAGGGCGCGGACACCGTCCTGATCGACACCGCGGGCCGGCTGCACACCAAGACCGGTCTGATGGACGAGCTGGGCAAGGTCAAGCGGGTCATCGAGAAGCACGGCCCGGTCGACGAGGTGCTGCTGGTGCTCGACGCGACCACCGGGCAGAACGGGCTGGTCCAGGCCCGGGTCTTCGCCGAGGTCGTCGACATCACCGGCATCGTGCTGACCAAGCTGGACGGCACCGCCAAGGGCGGCATCGTGATCGCGGTCCAGCGCGAGCTGGGCGTTCCGGTGAAGCTGATCGGGCTGGGCGAGGGCCCGGACGATCTGGCGCCCTTCGAGCCGGAGGCGTTCGTCGACGCCCTGATCGGCGACTGACCCGCACCGACGCGAGCGGTGTACGAGCGGTTGTATACGTAAGGGGCGCCCTTCCCTGGAGGGCGCCCCTTACGCACCTCCCCGGGTGATGGCTTCTCTCCGTGCCGGGTGCGGTGCGGGCTCAGGTCCGTACGAGCCAGGGGCCGGGCGTGCGGTCGCGGTGGCAGACGTACGCCAGGGTGCCGAGCAGTAACCGCGCCTCGGGCGGCTGGTGCACCGAGTCGAGCAGCGGTGACCGCAGCCAGCGCACCGGGCCGAGCCCGCCGAGGTCGGACGGCGGGGCCGTGACGTGGTCGCCGAGCCCCAGGCAGCGCAGGTCGAGGTCGGCGTCGTCCCAGCCCATCCGGTAGAGCAGGTGCGGGAGTTCGGCCGCGGCGCCCGGCGCCACGAAGAACTGCGCGCGGCCCGTGGGGGTGGCCAGCACCGGACCGAGCCGCAGACCCATCCGCTCCAGCCGCACCAGGGCGCGCCGTCCGGACTGCTCCGCCACGTCGATGACGTCGAACGTCCGGCCCACCGGCAGCAGTACGGCCGCTCCCGGCACCTGGTCCCACGCCTCGGTGGCCTGCTCCAGGGTCGCGCCGGCCGGGATCTCGTCGGCGAACACCAGGGGATGCGCCCCCGGTTCCTTGCAGCCGGGGTCACCGCACGAGCAGGCCCCGCCGCCCCGGACGGCGCGCGCTCCCGGCGTGACCGCCCAACCGCACAACCCCGTGTACTCCGCCACCGTGGTGCACGCCGTGGCGCGTTCCCGGCGGCGCGAGCCGGCCCGGATATCCCGAATGCCGCCGATCGTGAAACCCATGACACCCCCAACGGATCGCAGTCGCCGATGGTTACGCCCCTGCCTGACCGGGGTGTGTCAAGTGAATCGTGTACAGCCGCAGACGAGTTCATTCGAAGGGGTGGCGAATGGTGGCGTTTCCGCTGTGGCACTCGCCGGATGGGTGATCGTAGGATTACTTTCGGTTCGTGAGCGCCAGACATGTGTCCCCTCCGGGTATGCCGGAGGCAAGGCAGCAGGGCCTGGACTCAGCGGGCCTTGGCCGTAAGGGCGTTGGGCGACTCGGATGGGGGCCTACCGGTGGGCGGCACACAGGACAAGCAGCCCAACGCGCAGTTGAACTCGTGGTTCGTGCGCAGTGGCTGGTCGAAGGGCGAGTTGGCCCGTCAGGTCAACCGCAGGGCGCGGCAGATGGGCGCCCACCACATCAGCACCGACACCTCCCGGGTGCGGCGCTGGCTCGACGGTGAGCAGCCGCGCGAGCCGATCCCGCGCATCATGTCCGAGCTGTTCTCCGAACGGTTCGGCTGCGTGGTCCCGGTCGAGGACCTGGGACTGCGGTCAGCGCACCAGTCACCGTCGGAATCGGGCGTGGACCTGCCCTGGGCGGGCCCCCAGACGGTCCAGCTGATCAACGAGTTCTCCCGCAGCGACCTGATGCTCGGCCGCCGCGGCTTCCTCGGGGCCTCGTTGGCCCTCTCGGCGGGACCTGCCCTCGTCGAGCCGATGCAGCGGTGGCTGGTGCCCCCCTCGCTCGGCGGCTTCCCGGCGCCGGCCGCCAGTGTGCCCCGGGACACCGGCAACCGGCCGAACCGGCTGTCCGAGCCGGAGCTGCAGCTGCTGGAGACCACCACCGTGATGTTCCGCACCTGGGACAGCCAGTGCGGTGGCGGACTGCGCCGCAAGGCGGTCGTCGGCCAGCTGCACGAGGTGACCGACCTGCTCCAGGAGTCGCACCCGGACGCGGTCGCCAAGCGGCTCTACCGGGTCACCGGCGACCTCGCGGCGCTGGCCGGCTGGATGAGCTACGACGTCGGTCTGCAGCCCACCGCGCAGAAGTACTTCGTGCTCGCGCTGCACGCCGCCAAGGAGGCCGCCGACCGGCCGCTGGGCGCGTTCATCCTCTCCAGCATGAGCCGCCAGATGATCCATCTGAACCGGCCGGACGACGCGCTGGAACTCATCCACCTCGCCCAGTACGGCAGCCGGGACTCGGCCACCGCCACCACCCAGGCGATGCTGCACGCCGTCGAGGCGCGCGCCTACGCCAACATGGGCCAGGTCAGCAAGTGCCACCGGGCCGTCCGGATGGCCGAGGACTCCTTCACCGAGGCCCGCAAGGGCGAGGACCCGGACTGGATCAGCTTCTTCAACGAGGCCGAGCTGAACGCGGAGAACGCCCACTCCTACCGTGACCTCGCCTACGTCGCCGGCCGCAGTTCCACCTACGCCTCGCTCGCCCACCCCGTGATGGAGCGGGCGGTCGAGCTGTTCGGCCAGGACTCCGTCCACCAGCGGGCGTACGCCCTCAACCTCATCGGTATGGCCACCGTCCACCTCCTGGAGCGGAACCCGGAACAGGCCGCCGACATGACGCACAAGGCCATCTCCGTGGCCAGAAAAGTGCGCTCCGAGCGGGTGAACACCCGGATCCGCAAGACCGCCGACACCGCGATGCGCGACTTCGGAGACATCGCGGAGGTCATCGATCTCTCCGAGCGGCTGGCGGTCGAGCTCCCGGAAGTGGCCGAAACCGCCTGACCGGCGGATCCCTCCAGAACCCCGGCCGCGGCAGGCCACCCGATCAGCCCGACTCGGCTCCCCCACGCCTGGTCAACCGGGTGCCTTCCGCGGCCGGTCCCGTATACGGCGCCCGCGCCTGCCGGGAGCGGTTCATCTTCACGTAACACATAGGACTTCTTCGTCACCGCGTCGAAACACCCTGCGGCATCGGGCGAAACCCGGCTGGGACAACCTCTGGGCGATAACCGGCCCACCCAGCACCGTCCCGCAGGGCCGCTCGGATGACGAGGAGACGCCGATGGCACCAGCCATCCTGACGCTTGCCGCTGATGCGCCCAAGCTCGATACCGGAAATACGGCGTTCATGCTGCTCAGCGCCGCCCTGGTCATGGTGATGACACCGGGCCTGGCCTTCTTCTACGGGGGCATGGTCCGCGTCAAGAGTGCGCTGAACATGTTGATGATGAGCTTCATCAGCCTCGGCATCATCACCATTCTGTGGACGCTCTACGGATTCAGTTTCGCCTTCGACTCCGGCAACGGATTCATGGGCGGCACCGACTGGCTCGGGATGCGCAACATCGGCATCGCCGAGCTGTGGCCCGGATACGGGATCCCGGTCTACGTCTTCGCCGTCTTCCAGCTGATGTTCGCGATCATCACCCCGGCGCTGATAAGCGGTGCGCTCGCGGACCGCGTGAAGTTCACCGCCTGGGCGCTCTTCATCACCCTGTGGGCGACGGTCGTGTACTTCCCGGTCGCGCACTGGGTCTGGGGCTCGGACGGCTGGCTCTTCAAGTACGGCGTGATCGACTTCGCCGGTGGTACCGCGGTCCACATCAACGCGGGCGCCGCCGCCCTCGGTGTGATCCTGGTCATCGGCAAGCGGGTCGGCTTCAAGCGGGACCCGATGCGGCCGCACAGCCTGCCGCTGGTCATGCTCGGCGCGGGCCTGCTGTGGTTCGGCTGGTTCGGCTTCAATGCCGGCTCCTGGCTCGGTGCCGACGGCGTCGCCGCCGTCGCGTTCACCAACACGCAGGTCGCCACCGCCGCCGCGATGCTCGGCTGGCTCGCCTACGAGAAGATCCGGCACGGCTCCTTCACCACCCTGGGCGCCGCCTCCGGCGCGGTCTCCGGGCTGGTCGCCATCACCCCCGCCTGCGGTTCCGTCTCCCCGCTCGGCGCGATCGCCGTCGGCCTGATCGCCGGTGTGCTGTGCGCCGCCGCAGTCGGCCTGAAGTACAAGTTCGGCTACGACGACTCGCTGGACGTCGTCGGTGTCCACATGGTCGGCGGCATCGTCGGCTCCCTGCTCATCGGCCTCTTCGCCACCGGCGGCGTCGGCCAGACCGCCAAGGGCCTGTTCTACGGCGGCGGCCTCGACCAGCTCGGCAAGCAGGCGGTCGGCGTCGGCGCGGTCCTGGGGTACTCCCTGGTCGCCTCCGCGATCCTCGCCAAGCTCATCGACCTGGTCATGGGCTTCCGGGTCACCGAGGACGACGAGATCACCGGCATCGACCAGATCGAACACGCCGAGACGGCGTACGACTTCGCGGGAGCGGGCGGCGGCACGGTCCGCACCACCGCGGTACCCGTCCCCGGCAGCACGAGCAGCGAGGCCGGCGCCTCGGACAAGAAGGTGGACGCGTGAAGCTCATCACGGCAGTTGTGAAGCCGCACCGGCTGGACGAGATCAAGGAAGCCCTGTCGGCCTTCGGGGTGCACGGCCTGACGGTCACCGAGGCCAGCGGCTACGGCCGGCAGCGCGGCCACACCGAGGTCTACCGTGGCGCCGAGTACACCGTCGACCTGGTGCCGAAGATCCGTATAGAGGTCCTGGTCGAGGACAGTGACGCCGATCAGCTGATCGAAGTCATCGTCAAGGCCGCCCGCACCGGCAAGATCGGTGATGGCAAGGTGTGGAGTATCCCGGTCGAGACAGCGGTCCGCGTACGCACCGGCGAACGCGGCCCGGACGCCCTCTAGAACTGGTCCGTGCTCATTCGGACCGGATCTGGCAACAAGCGCCCAGCGCTGGAGCACAAGTGACGGAAAGCGTCGAAGCGAAAGCGGACGACGAATCCGCCGCCGGAACCCCTGAGGGTCCCAGCGGCTACGCGGCGGCCCGGCTGCGTCTCCTCAACGAGGAGGCGCGGTCCGGGCCGCCGCGCCGTTCCGCCCTGTCGGGACTCACCGACAGATGGCTGGCGGGGCTGGCCGCGGGCGCGGCCGGGGAGACCGGCGTCGCCGGATACGCCCTGGTCGCCGTCGGCGGCTACGGGCGCGGCGAGCTCTCCCCGCGCAGCGACCTCGACCTCCTGCTGCTCTACGACTCCTCCGTCGCCAAGGACCGGATCTCCGCGCTCGCCGACCGGATCTGGTACCCGGTCTGGGACCTGGGCCTGGACCTGGACCACTCGGTCCGCACCGCCGCCGAGGCCCGCGGGACCGCCGCCGAGGACCTCAAGGTCCAGCTCGGGCTGCTCGACGCCCGGCACATCGCGGGCGATCCGTCCCTCACCGCGTCCCTGCGGACCGCGACGCTGGCCGACTGGCGCAACCAGGCCCCCAAGCGGCTGCCCGCCCTGCACGAGCTGTGCCAGGAACGGGCCGAACGCCAGGGCGAGCTCTCCTACCTGCTCGAACCCGACCTCAAGGAGGCCAGGGGCGGGCTGCGCGACGCCACCGCGCTGCGCGCCGTCGCCGCGTCCTGGCTCGCCGACGCCCCCCGCGAAGGGTTGGAGGAGGCCCGCACCCGGCTGCTCGACGCCCGTGACGCCCTGCACCGGCTCACCGTGCGCGCCGCCGACCTGCGGTCCGTCGACCCGATCGGGGAGGGCCCGGTGACGCTGCTCAGCTGGCGGGTCGCCGCCGAGTACGGTGCGCTGCCGGAGGCCGCCCGGCTCCGTGCCGACCTGGGGCGGGCCTTCGACGGTTCGCTCGACATCGAGGCACGTCTCGCCGAACGCGAGGCGGCCTATCCGCGCCGTCGCACGCTCGCCGCGCCGCCGCCCCGGGTGACGGTCGCCGCCGGCAGCTCCCAGGTCGCCACGGTGATCGAGATCCGCGCCCAGGACGCACCGGGACTGCTGCACCGGATCGGGTACGCCCTGGCCGCGACCGGGGTGAACGTGCGCTCCGCCCGCATCAGCACGCTCGGCGCGAACGCGGTCGACGCGTTCTACGTCGTCGGCGCGGACGGCGCTCCGCTGGGCGAGGTGCGGGCGGCGGAGGTCGCCCGCGAGGTCGAGCGGGCGCTGCGCTGAGCCCCGCGGTCGTCCGTCGCCGGGCAGGCTCAATCCCGCCTGCCCGGCGATGGAGGGCACACCAGCGGATACCCTGGGGGACGACCACCGCCAACCCCTGACGCGAGGACCCGCAACCACCGTGTTCGATACCCTCTCCGATCGCCTTGCAGCGACGTTCAAGAACCTCCGGGGCAAGGGCCGCCTCTCCGAGGCGGACATCGACGCCACCGCGCGCGAGATCCGTATCGCCCTGCTGGAAGCGGATGTCGCGCTCCCGGTGGTCCGTGCGTTCATCAAGCAGGTCAAGGAGCGGGCCTCCGGGCTCGAGGTCTCGCAGGCGCTGAACCCGGCGCAGCAGGTCATCAAGATCGTCAACGAGGAGCTCGTCGGCATCCTCGGCGGTGAGACCCGCCGGCTGCGGTTCTCCAAGCAGCCGCCGACCGTGATCATGCTCGCGGGTCTGCAGGGTGCCGGTAAGACCACCCTGGCCGGAAAGCTCGGCCACTGGCTGAAGAGCCAGGGCCACGCCCCGCTGCTCGTCGCCTGTGACCTCCAGCGCCCGAACGCCGTGACCCAGCTCTCCGTCGTCGCGGAGCGCGCGGGTGTCGCGGTCTTCGCGCCCGAGGCGGGCAACGGCGTCGGTGACCCGGTCAAGGTCGCCAAGGACTCCATCGAGTTCGCGAAGTCCAAGCAGTACGACGTGGTCGTCGTCGACACCGCCGGCCGGCTGGGTGTCGACGAGGAGCTGATGCGGCAGGCCGCCGACATCCGTGACGCCGTCAGCCCGGACGAGATCCTCTTCGTCGTCGACGCGATGATCGGCCAGGACGCGGTCAACACCGCCGAGGCGTTCCGCGACGGCGTCGGCTTCGACGGTGTGGTGCTCTCCAAGCTCGACGGTGACGCCCGCGGTGGTGCCGCGCTCTCCATCGCGCATGTGACCGGCAAGCAGATCATGTTCGCCTCCAACGGCGAGAAGCTCGACGAGTTCGACACCTTCCACCCGGACCGGATGGCGTCCCGCATCCTCGGCATGGGCGACATGCTCAGCCTGATCGAGAAGGCCGAACAGACCTTCTCGCAGGCCGAGGCCCAGAAGATGGCCGAGAAGCTGGCCAAGGGTCCGAAGGAGTTCACGCTCGACGACTTCCTGTCCCAGATGGAGCAGGTCCGCAAGATGGGCTCCATCTCCAAGCTGCTCGGCATGCTGCCCGGCATGGGGCAGATCAAGGACCAGATCGCCAACCTGGACGAGCGCGACGTCGACCGCACCGCCGCGATCATCAAGTCGATGACCCCGGCCGAGCGCCAGGACCCGACGATCCTCAACGGATCGCGCCGGGTCCGCGTCGCCAAGGGCTCCGGCACCGAGGTCAGCGCGGTCAAGAGCCTCGTCGAGCGGTTCTTCGAGGCCCGCAAGATGATGTCGCGGATGGCCCAGGGCGGCGGCATGCCCGGGATGCCGGGGATGCCCGGCATGGGCGGCGGCAACAAGAAGAAGAAGCAGGTCAAGCAGGCCAAGGGCAAGCAGCGCAGCGGCAACCCCATGAAGCGCAAGGCGGACGAGGCGGCGGAGGCCGCCCGCCGTGCCGAGCAGGCCGACAACCCCTTCGGCGCGGCAGCCGCTCCGGAGGCGCAGAACTTCGAACTCCCCGACGAGTTCAAGAAGTTCATGGGCTGACGCCCTCCCGCACCGCAGCGGAAGAGCGCCCCCAGCAGGGGGCGCTCTTCGCGTCCGGGGCATGATGGCGCCATGCGCGTATCCATCCGAGAACCACGACCGGGCGACGCCGACGCGTACGCCACGGCCGTCCTGCGGTCCGCCGATCATCTGAGCCCGTGGAACCCTGTGGATCCGGACGGTTTCCACGAGCTGCTGCGCCGCCAGGGTCCGTCGTTGCGCACGTTTCTGATCATCAACGACGAGGACGGCGGCATCGTCGGCAAGGTCAATGTCGCGAACATCGTCCGGGCCCGGTTCCGCAATGGCGTTCTCGGTTACGACAGCTACCTCCCGTACGCGGGCACCGGCCGGATGACCGAGGGTCTGCGGCAGGTCGTCGACCGCTGCTTCACCAGCTATCCCGACGGTCTCGGGCTGCACCGGCTGGAGATCAACGTGCAGCCGGACAACGGCCGCTCCCTCGCCATGGCCAAGCGGCTCGGCTTCCGCCATGAGGGCTTCTCACCGCGCATGCTCTATCTGAACGACGACTGGCGTGACCACGAGCGCTTCGCGCTCACCGCCGAGGAGTGGCCCGGCGCCTGACCCGTCCCGCCGCCCGTCCGGGCACGGCGCGGCCGCGGACGGCGTCAGCGGAAGTCGGCGGCGTGGTCGGCGGCCCATTCGCGGAACGTGCGCGGGGCGGTGCCGGTGAGCTCCTCGACGGTGGAGGTGACCGGCTCGGGGGACCCTGCCATACCGGCCCAGGCCGTCAGGACCGCGTCCACCCCCGACGGCGGCAGCCAGGCCAGCATCTGCTGCCGCTTCTCCGCGACCGTCATCTCCTCGAACCGCACCGGGCGGCCGATCGCCTCGCCGATGGCGTGCGCCTGCTCGGCCTGGGTCACCAGGGCGGGGCCGGTGAGCACGTACGCGGCGCCCGCGTGCCCGGCGTCCGGGCCGTCCGTCAGTACGCGGACGGCGGCCGCCGCGATGTCCCGCTCGTGGATCAGCGGCCGGGCCAGTGCCCCGTTCAGATCACGGACGACGCTGTCGGCACGGACCTGCTCCGCCCAGCCGAGGGTGTTGGACGCGAAGCCGACCGGGTGCAGGAAGGTCCATTCGAGGCCGGACCGTTCGATCAGCCGTTCCATCCCGCCGTGGAACGCGGTGATCGGATCCGTCGGCCCGTCCGTCCGCTCCTGCGCTCCCGGCATCGAGAGGTAGACGATGCGGCGCGCGTGCTTCCCGACCCGCTCCAGGACGCCGGGCGCCGCCTCGGTGGTGAGGAACGGCCAGACCAGGAAGACGGCGTCGACGCCGTCGAGCGCCGCGTCCAGGCTCCCCGGATCCGACAGGTCCCCGGCCACGGCCTCGACGCCGGCGGGCAGCCGGGCCGCGCCGGGGTCGCGGGTCAGGGCGCGGAAGGCCGCGCCCCGGCCCAGCAGTTGGGACACGACCTGCCCGCCGACTTTGCCGGTTGCTCCGGTGACCAGGATCATGACGCTCTCCTTGATGATCTCTCGCGTGCTGCTCGGTATGTGGTGTTCAGCCTGCGAGTTGAACCAAGGTTGAAGTCAAGCGCCGGGCAGCCGGGACTTTGACGACACGGCCTAGGCGTCGTGGTACGCCTCGACCTCCCACAGTGAGTAGCCGTAGACGGTGCCGCGCCTGGTCAGATAGATCCGCAGGTACCGCCCGGAACCGCTGAGGCCGGTCAGGTTCTGGGTGCCGCCGGAGGCGCTGGTGGTGGAGTAGACCGTGCTCCAGGACGTGCCGTCGTCGGACAGCTGGATCTGGAACGCCGTGGCGTGGGCCGTCTCCCAGGTGAGCTTGACGCGGTTGACGGCCCGGCTGCTGCCCAGGTCGATCCGCAGCCACTGCGGATCGGAATAGGCGCTGGACCAGCGACTGGCGTAGCTGCCGTCCACCGCGCCCTCCGCGGGGAAGGCGGGCGTCTCGGTGCTGGAGACGGTCACCGGGCGGCCCAGGGCCAGGTCGCCGGCGGCGGTGTCGGTGGGCCAGCCGGGCGGGCGGCCGACGGTGGTGACGATCGGCTGGAACTCCGCCAGCGTCGGGACGAGTCCTGGGGAGCCCCAGGTCTGCTGCGCGAGGGCACGCATCGGGGTCATGATGCCGGCCGCCGTCTGCTGCTCGGTCTCGGCGTTGGGGTTGTCGCACCAGACGTGCAGCACCGAACCCCGGTTGCGGGACGGGTCGGTGAGGGTGGTGCCGCCCTGGAAGATCTCGGGGTTCCAGGTCTCGTACATGTACGGGGTGTTGGGCTTGTCGCCGCCGTACACGTAGTAGGTCGGCGTCCAGCTGGAGTTCATGACGGTGTGGCCCGCCGCGACGAGCTGCTGCGGGGTGAGCCCGTAGTTGAACCAGTAGTCGACGGTGATGTCGGCGTTCGGGGTGATCGTGCCGTCGCCCTGCTTGATGCCGTCGTTCCACATCCGCATCGTCTTGCCGCCGGCCCGGACGATGCCGTCGGCCCAGTTGACGAAGCCGTAGTAGACGTCCTTGGCGGTGGCGGCGGGCCCGTAGTGGGCGCGGGCGTAGCTGAGCAGCTGCGGGTAACTGGCGTAGTTGGTGACGTACTCGTCCGCGCCCAGGTGCCAGTACTTGGCGGGGAACAGCGGCAGGTACTCGGTGATCAGATCCTGGATGAGGGTGTAGGCCGCCGGGTTGGACAGGTCGATGTACTGGTTGCTCGGTGTGCCCGCGCTGTTGACGAGCCGCAGTTCGGGATGGGCGGTCAGCGTCGTGTTCATATGGCCCGGCACGTCGATCTCGGGCACGACGGTGACGTGGTACCGGGCGCCGAGCGCGATGAGATCGGTGATCTCCCGCTTCGTGTAGTGCGCGGCGGAGGTGATCTCGGGGTGGCTGGTGCTCTCCAGCCGGAAGCCGTAGGTGTCGGACAGGTGCAGGTGGAAGTAGTTCATCTTCAGATAGGCGAGGTCCCTGATCTGGCCCTGGAGCCAGGGCACGGTGAAGTACTTGCGCCCGACGTCGACCATCAGCCCGCGCTCGGCCTTGGCGGGCCAGTCGCGTGCCGTCCCGGCCGCGATGGTGGGGGACTGCTTGAGGAGCTGGAGCACCGAGCGGGTGCCGTAGAAGGCCCCGGCGTCGGCCCGGGCCCGGACGGTGACGGACGAGCCGACGGTGAGGGCGTAGCCCTCGGTGCCGAGCGTGGTGTCCGTGGAGCCGAGGGTGAGGAACAGGTCACCGGGCCGCACGGCGGAGGCCGGGCCGCTGACCAGGGTGACGGTCCGCCCGGTGAGCTGTGTCAGATCGTCGGCGAAGACCCGCCCGGTGGTGCCGAGCGCGGACGAGTAGGCGCTGTCGGCCACGACCCGGCTGGCGGGGCCGAAGGTGTACGCACCGCTGCCGGCGGTCCACTGCTGGAGGGCGGGGATGGTGCGTGGCACGGCGCCGGCGGCGTGCGCCGGCCCCTGTGCGAGCGGTACGGCGAGGGCGAGCAGCAGGCCGAACAGCACGCCGAGAACGGCGGCCGGCCCGCGGGAGAAGCGGGCGTGGGGGGAGAACCGCATGGTCGAGGACTCCTGCCTGAGAGGGATGACGCGGGAGTGGTCTGGACAACTCGGTGCCTCACCAAGTGCAGCGATGCCTCCTGTACATGTCAAGAGTCCCGGATATGCGGGCGTCGGTGGTCAGACCGGCGGACTGCCGGGGATCTTCGGCGCCAGATAGCGGGCGGTGATGCTCCGCGGCGACCGGGCGACGAGCGCGGGAACCCCTTCCGCGACGATCCGCCCGCCCCGGTCGCCGCCCCCCGGACCCATGTCGATGATCCAGTCGGCACCGGCCGCCACATCCATGTCGTGCTCGACCACGACGACGGAGTTCCCCGCGTCGACGAGCCCGTGCAGCCGGCGCATGAGCAGTTCGGTGTCGGCCGGGTGCAGCCCGGTGGTCGGCTCGTCCAGCAGATAGAGGGTGTGCGAGCGCGCCCCGCGGCCCGCGCGCTGCAGTTCGGCCGCCAGCTTGATCCGCTGGGCCTCCCCGCCGGACAGCTCGGTGGCCGGCTGGCCGAGCCGCAGATAGCCGAGCCCGACCTGTTGCAGGGTCCTCAGCGGCCGGGCCGCGGCGGGAACGTCGGCCAGGAAGTCGTACGCCGCGTCGACCGTCATCGCCAGGACGTCGGCGACACTCGCGCCGCGGTAGGTGATCTCCAGGGTCTCCGGCCGGTAGCGGGCACCGTGGCAGGTCGGGCAGGGGGCGTAACTGCCGGGCAGGAAGAGGAGTTCGACGGCGATGAACCCCTCGCCCTGGCAGGTCTCGCAGCGGCCGGTGGCGACGTTGAACGAGAAGCGCCCGGCGTTGTAGCCGCGCTTGCGTGCCTCGTCGGTGGCCGCGAAGAGCTTGCGTACGGCGTCGAACAGACCCGTGTACGTCGCCAGGTTGGACCGTGGCGTGCGGCCGATGGGCCGCTGGTCGACCCGTACCAGCCGGCCGACGGCCTCGAGGCCCGTCACCGAGGTGGCGTACGAGGCAGCGCTTCCCCCGCCGGCCGGGACCTCGTCCGCTCCGGCCTCCTCCGGATCCTCCTCGGCGGACGTTCCCAGGTGTTCCGTCAGGACATCGGCCAGCACCTGGCTGACCAGCGTCGACTTCCCGGACCCCGAAACACCGGTCACCACCGTGAAGACCCCGAGCGGCACCACCGCGTCGAGGCCGCGCAGATTGTGCCGGGTGACACCGTGCAGCCGCAGCAGGCCGGACGGTTCGCGCGGTACGCGCGCGGCGGCCGGCGGCCCCTCGGGGAACAGGAACCGGCGGGTCTCCGATTCGGCGACCGACGCCAGCCCGGCCACCGGACCGCTGTGCAGCACCCGGCCGCCGTGCTCGCCCGCCAGCGGCCCGACATCGACGACCCAGTCGGCGCGCGCCACCACCGCCATGTCGTGCTCGACCACGAAGAGCGAGTTCCCGGCCGCCCTGAGCCGGTCGAGCACCGTCAGCAGCGCCTCGGTGTCGGCCGGGTGCAGCCCGGCCGACGGCTCGTCGAGGACGTAGACGACGCCGAACAGCCCCGAGCGCAGCTGGGTGGCGAGCCGCAGCCGCTGCAGTTCGCCCGCCGAGAGCGTCGGCGTCGGCCGGTCCATGCTCAGATAGCCCAGCCCCAGCTCGCCGAGCGCCTCGATCCGGGACACGAGGTCCCCGGCGATCGTGCCGGCCACGGAGCCGGTCCCATGCGGGGTCTCCCGCAGCAGCCGGGCCAGTTCGGTGAGGGGCAGGGCGGCCAGGGCGGCGATGTCCCGGCCGGCGAAGGTGACCGCCAGCGACTCCGGGCGCAGCCGCCGCCCGCCGCACACCGGGCAGGGCGCGCTCGTCATGAACCGCCGGACCCGTTTGCGCAGCGCCTCGCTCCGGGAGTCGGCGAAGGTGTGCAGCACATAGCGCTCGGCGCTCATGTACGTCCCCTGGTAAGGGCGTTGGATGCGGTCGGCGTCCCGCACCGGGTGGACGGTGACGACCGGCTGCTCCGGTGTGAACAGGATCCAGTCGCGCGCCTCCTGCGGCAGCTTGTGCCAGGGCGCGTCGATGTCATGGCCGAGCGCGTCGAGGATGTCGCGCAGGTTCTTGCCCTGCCAGGCCCCCGGCCAGGCGGCCACCGCACCCTCACGGATGCTCAGCGACGGATCGGGGACGAGCGAGTCCTCGCTGACCCGGTGCACCGTCCCCAGCCCGTGGCACTCCGGACAGGCGCCCGCCGGGGTGTTGGGGGAGAACGCGTCGGAGTCCAGCCGCTCGGTGACGCCCGGCGGATAGCTGCCGGCGCGTGAGTACAGCATGCGCAGCGAGTTCGACAACGTGGTGACCGTGCCCACCGAGGAGCGCGAACCCGGCGCGGACCGCCGTTGCTCCAGGGCGATGGCGGGCGGCAGACCGGTGATCTCGTCGACCTTGGGTGCGCCGATCTGGTGAATCAGCCGCCGCGCGTACGGGGCCACGGACTCGAAGTAGCGGCGCTGCGCCTCGGCGTAGATCGTGCCGAAGGCGAGCGAGGACTTGCCGGAGCCGGAGACCCCGGTGAAGGCGACCAGCGCGTCCCGCGGCAGGTCCACATCGACCCCGCGCAGATTGTGCTCCCGCGCGCCGCGCACGCGGAGGTACGGATCGGTCATCGGGCTCCTCTCCGTCCCATCGGGGGGTGCGGCGGCAGGAAGCTACCGGTTGTGACCTGATCGTACGATTTACTCCGGAATTGGCGCGAGCGGCGCTGGCATCGGAGTGCCATGGGTGCTGCCACGGAGGCGCCGAACCGGGTGCCGCCCCGTCAGAAGCCCCGGTGTCCGGGGCGGTCGGCGTGGTCCGCGGATGTGCCGTACGCCCGCGGGGTCGCCTCCCCGCCGGCGTACGGCACGGAGTTCAGACGCGGGCGACCACGTACCGGAAGACGTTCTCCATCCGGACCGTCCCGTCGGCCCGCCGGTACGGGTGCAGCGCCTCCGCCAGCTCCTTCTCCACCTGCGGCTGGTCGGTGGCCTCCGCGGCCGGGTCGAACAGACCGGTGGAGAGCAGTCCGCGGACCGCGCTGTCCATGTCCGGATAGCCGAAGGGGCAGGCCACCCGGCCGGAGCCGTCCGGCCGCAGTCCGGCGTCCCGGGCCAGCTCCTCCAGGTCGTCGCGACCGCTGAGCCGGCTCCTGACCGTGTGGCCGCGCGGCTCCGCCAGCCGCGCCGCGACACACAGCACCCGGAAGGTGGCACATCGCTCGGAGGGACCCCAGCCGGCCAGCACCACGGGACTGCCGCGCTCCGTGAGCCGGGCCGCCGCCGTCAGGTCGGGCCGCAGTTCGTCGCAGGGCGACGCCGGATCCAGCGCCGTCACCATCGTGAACGGCGCGGCCGCCCGGTCCGCCGGGCGGCCGGGTCCGCCGAAACGTAACTCCGCGCGGGCCCTGCGCCGGGCCGGAGCGCCCCACCGCGGTTCGGGGAGCAGCCGCTCACGGGCGAGCGCGAGCCGGCGTTCGTCGGGATCGCAGCCGGTGACGGCCGCGCCGCGGGCCGAGGCCATCAGCAGCGCGAGGCCGGATCCGCAGCCGAGCCCGAGCAGCCGGGTGCTGGGGCCGACGTCGAGCCGGTCGTACACGGCCTCGTAGAGCGGTACCAGCATCCGCTCCTGGATCTCGGCCCAGTCCCGCGCCCTGGTATCGGCGCGTGTTCTGGATCCGCGAACGAGCGTGGGTGTCATCGGAGCCGCCCCAATCAGCCGAGTCGCCGTCCTCGTGTGCCCCCCGGTGCTTTGTGCATGTCCCCGAAAGCCAGACAACTCCGGTTTTGGGCTCCCGTCCAGAGGGCGGCCCGATTCACGTCCGGCGGTCATCGCCCCGTAACATCTGCGGCATGGCAAAGCCCCCCGTTCTCACGCCTCAGGCGGTCGACTTCCCCCGCTGGTACCAGGACCTGGTCAACAAGGCCGAACTGGCCGACAACGGCCCGGTGCGCGGCACGATGGTGATCCGGCCCTACGGATACGCCCTCTGGGAGCGGATGCAGCAGGAGATGGACGCGCGCATCAAGGACGCGGGCGCCCAGAACGCCTACTTCCCGCTCTTCATCCCGCAGTCGTACCTGACGCGCGAAGCCGAGCACGTGGAGGGCTTCGCCCCCGAGCTGGCGGTCGTCACGCACGGCGGTGGGAAGGAGCTGGACGAGCCGATCGTCGTCCGCCCCACCTCCGAGACGATCATCAACGAGTACTTCTCCAAGTGGGTGCAGAGCTACCGCGACCTGCCCCTGCTGATCAACCAGTGGGCGAACGTCGTCCGCTGGGAGATGCGTCCGCGGATCTTCCTGCGCACCACCGAGTTCCTCTGGCAGGAGGGCCACACCGCCCACGCCACCTACGAGGACGCGCGTGCCTACGCCGCGCGGATCCACCAGGACGTGTACGCCGATTTCATGGTGAACGTCCTCGGCATCGATGTGGTGCTCGGCCGGAAGACCGCCAAGGAGCGCTTCGCCGGCGCGATCAACACCCTCACCCTCGAGGGCATGATGGGCGACGGCAAGGCCCTGCAGATGGGCACCAGCCATGAGCTGGGCCAGAACTTCGCGAAGGCGTTCAACACCTCGTACCTGTCGGGCGAGGGCAAGCAGGAGCACGTCTGGCAGACCTCGTGGGGCGTCTCGACCCGGATGGTCGGCGGCCTGATCATGTCGCACGGCGACGACAACGGCCTGCGCGTCCCGCCGCGGCTCGCCGCGGTCCAGGTGGTCGTGCTGGCCATCAAGGGCGACGACACGGTCATCGCCAAGGTGCACGAGATCGGCGCCCGCCTCAAGGCGGCCGGGATCCGCGTCCAGGTGGACGCCCGTACCGACACGCCGTTCGGCCGCCGGGCCGTGGACTGGGAGCTCAAGGGCGTTCCGGTGCGGGTCGAGGTCGGTCCGCGCGACCTGGAGAACGGCACCGCGATGCTGGCCCGCCGGATCCCCGGCGGCAAGGAGCCGGTGGCGCTCGACGCGCTGGAGGCCCTGATCCCCGGGATCCTTGAGGAGGACCAGGCACAGCTGCTGCGGGAGAGCCTGGAGCGCCGCGAGTCGCGCACCGTGGACGTGGCGACCATCGGGGAGGCGGCCGAGGCCGCCGCCACCGGCTGGGCCCGCATCCCGTGGGCCGATCTCGGTCCGGAGGGCGAGGCCAAGCTGGCCGAGCAGAGCGTCTCCGTGCGCTGCCTGATCGCCGAGGACGGCACCGTGCCGGACTCCGACGACGCCCCGGGCACGCTCGCGGTCGTAGCCCGCGCGTACTGAGTCCTGCGCACCGATCCCACGTACTGAACTCTGTACGGATCGGTACGGAGTTCCGTGCGGAGCTCGCGGGCTGGGCCATTACCGCTGGTCGCTGACGGTCCTCCGTCGGTAGCCGAAGGTAGCTGGCCGGAAACGGTCGTAATTTTTCGGTGATACGTCCCGACTTCGGGGCGGGTGTTCGGATTCTCCACTATCCTCCGCTCCCGCCCCGCGCCGGACGCATCCTCCGGAACTGACCGATGAGTGCAAATTATTTGGGGTGGCCCGGAATCGGAACACTGGGCCACCCCGGCTCGTTGTCACGGCGTGAGCACGACACCACCAGTTCTCGCCGCCGAGCTGGCAGTCGCGTGGGCCGACATTCAACGGCACCACCCCGAACTGCCGGATCTGGCCGCGCCAGAGTCCCTTATCGGAGAGTCCTCGTCCGCCTGCGGGACCGAGCTCTCCTTCGAAAGGCTGCTCCACGAGGCCGTGCACGGAGTCGCCGCAGCACGCGGCGTCCGTGACACGTCGCGAGCCGGCCGCTACCACAACCGCCGTTTTCTGGCGATCGCCGATGAATTGGGCCTCGACCATGCCGAGGAGCCGCATCCCAGCAGCGGCTTCTCCCTGGTCGGTCTGCGCCCCGACACCAAGAAGCGCTATCGAGCCACCATGGACCGGCTGCACCGGGCCCTGAAGGCACACACCGTCGCGACCACCGCGGACACGGGACGCAGTTTCCGCGGTCCGGCGGCGCGGCACGGTTCGTCCGGTGGGGGAGTGCGGGTCAAGGCCGTCTGCGACTGCGGGCGCAACGTCCGCGTCGTACCGTCCGTCCTCGCCCAGGCGCCGATCATGTGCGGGGCCTGCGGACAGGCGTTCCGGATCCCGGAGGTCGTCGGCGCCGGCGTCGGGTGAGGTGAGCCGAAGCCGCTGGGCCGCTCGGATTAGCCGGGCGTGTCACCGTGTGGCAGAATAGCCAGCTGAGAACTCGACAGCCGTGCAGGAACCCTCTCTCCTTCGGCTGACGCGTCCGCTGGGCGCACGAATCCCACAACCCCACGTGGGTGTCCGCTGTGCCCAACCTCGTCAATTCCAGGAGAACCCACTCCCGTGGCAGTCAAGATCAAGCTGAAGCGTCTGGGCAAGATCCGTTCGCCTCACTACCGCATCGTCATCGCCGACTCCCGTACCCGCCGTGACGGCCGGGCCATCGAGGAGATCGGCCTGTACCACCCGGTGCAGAACCCGTCGCGCATCGAGGTCGACACCGAGCGTGTCCAGTACTGGCTGGGTGTCGGCGCACAGCCGACCGAGCCCGTGATGGCCATCCTCAAGGTCACCGGCGACTGGCAGAAGTTCAAGGGCCTGCCGGCCCCGGCTCCGATGCTCGTCGCCGAGCCGAAGGCCGACAAGCGGATCCTCTTCGAGGCCGCTGCCAAGGACGCCGGCAACGAGCCCAAGGGTGAGGCAATCACCCCGAAGGCCAAGAAGGCGGAGAAGGCCGAGAAGAAGGCCGATGACGCTGTCGAGGCCGCTGTTGAGGCCCCGGCCGAGACCACCGAGGCCTGAGCATGCTCGAGGAGGCTCTCGAGCACCTCGTGAGAGGCATCGTCGACAATCCCGATGATGTGCAGGTGTCTGCGAAGACCCTGCGCCGCGGGAGCGTCCTCGAGGTCCGGGTCCACCCGGACGACCTCGGCAAGGTGATCGGCCGCAACGGCCGCACCGCACGCGCTTTGCGTACTGTCGTGGGCGCCCTCGGCGGCCGTGGCATCCGCGTCGACCTCGTCGACGTGGATCAGGTCCGCTGAGACCAATGCAGTACCGGCACGGGCCGGGGGCGGCGATTGCCGGCCCCGGCCCGTTGTCGTGTTCCGGGACGGATCGTCGTGAACGGATCCGTCCTGCGGGAACAGGTTCTTCCGTGCGTGAACAGATTCTTAGTGAAGGGCAAGCAGAGTGCAGCTGGTAGTCGGCCGGATCGGGCGCGCCCACGGCATCAAGGGTGAGGTCACCGTCGAGGTGCGCACCGACGAGCCGGAGGTACGGCTCGGACCGGGCGCGGTACTGGCCACGGACCCGGCCACCGCCGGCCCGCTGACCATCGAGTCCGGCAAGGTGCACAGCGGCCGTCTGCTGCTGCGCTTCGAGGGCGTACGGGACCGCAACGGCGCCGAGGCGCTGCGTAACGTCCTGCTGATCGCCGAGGTGGACCCGGCGGAGCTGCCCGAGGACCCCGAGGAGTTCTACGACCACCAGCTCGTCGACCTCGACGTGGTGACCGTGGACGGTACGGAGGTCGGCCGCATCCTGGAGATCTCGCACCTGCCGGGACAGGACCTGCTGATCGTCGAGCGCCCGGACGGTACCGAGGTGATGATCCCGTTCGTCAGCGAGATCGTCCCGGAGATCGACCTGGAGAACCAGCGGGCCGTGATCGACCCGCCGCCCGGCCTGCTCGACGAGGCCGAGGCCGAGATCGCCAGCACCCGCGACACCGAGGGCGGCACCCGCGACTCCGACGGCGCTGACGGCACTGCCTGATGCGTATCGACGTCATCACGATCTTCCCTGAGTACCTGGAACCGCTGAACGTGTCGCTGGTAGGCAAGGCGCGGGCCCGCGGGCAGCTCGATGTGCGGATCCACAACCTGCGCGACTGGACCCACGACCGGCACAACACCGTGGACGACAGCCCGTTCGGCGGCGGCCCCGGCATGGTGATGAAGCCGGAACCGTGGGGCGAGGCGCTGGACGCGGTGACCTCGGAAGCGGGGGAGGAGCGGCCGGTGATGGTCGTCCCGACGCCCAGTGGTCTGCCGTTCACCCAGGAACTCGCGGTCGAACTGTCCGAGCGGCCCTGGCTGGTCTTCACGCCGGCCCGCTACGAGGGCATCGACCGCCGGGTCATCGAGGAGTACGGCGACCGTTTCGACGTGCGCGAGGTCTCCATCGGCGACTACGTCCTGGCCGGTGGCGAGGCCCCGGTCCTGGTGATCGTCGAGGCGGTGGCCCGGTTGCTGCCCGGCGTGCTCGGCAACGCCGAGTCGCACCGCGACGACTCCTTCGCGCCCGGCGCGATGGCCGACCTCCTGGAGGGGCCGGTCTACACGAAGCCGCCCGTCTGGCGGGAGCGCGAGGTGCCCGAGGTGCTGCTGAGCGGCCACCACGGCAAGGTCGCCCGCTTCCGCCGTGACGAGGCGTTCCGCCGCACCACCGCCAACCGGCCGGACCTGATCGAGCGCTGCGACCCGGCCGCGCTCGACAAGCTGGACCGCAGACTCCTGGCGGAGCTGGGCTGGGATGAGCTGCCGGACGGCCGATTTGGGCGCTCGGCCTCCGCCGTGGAAGAATAGGCGCCTGCTGTACGTCCGGCGGCGCCCCTGCCACAGGGGGACCGACGTTCGCCCGACGGAGCGGCATTCCGAATCATCATCACGACAGTTCCGCCGATGACCTGTGGCATGGGCGAAGGAAGCAGAAGATCTTCATGCATATTCTCGACTCCGTCGACAACGCCTCGAAGCGTGACGACGTCCCGGCGTTCCGCCCCGGTGACACCATCAACGTCCACGTGCGTGTCATCGAAGGCACCCGCTCGCGTGTGCAGCAGTTCAAGGGCGTAGTCGTCCGCCGCCAGGGCGCCGGCGTCCGCGAGACCTTCACGGTCCGCAAGGTCAGCTTCAGCGTCGGCGTCGAGCGTACCTTCCCGGTGCACAGCCCGATCTTCGAGAAGATCGAGATCGTGACCCGCGGTGACGTCCGTCGCGCCAAGCTGTACTACCTCCGTGAGCTGCGCGGCAAGGCCGCGAAGATCAAGGAGAAGCGCGACAACTGAGCCCATCGCGGGGCCGTATAGGCTCTCCGCTCGATGGACACGGACGCAGAACTCCCGGAGCGCGATCGCTCTTCCCCCGCTGAACAGCAGGGGAAGCGGCGGTCGCGCTTCGCTGTGTCCCCGTCGTCCCTGCCTCCGTGGTGGTCCGTGGCCCGCTGGTGGCGTACGGCGCTGCCCGCCGTCGCCTGTGTGGCCGCCCTCTTCCTGGCGAACGCCTTCCTGGTGCAGCCGTTCCTCGTTCCGAGCGGATCGATGGAGGGGACGCTGCAGATCGGGGACCGGGTGCTGGTGAACAAGCTGGCGTACCGTTTCGGCCGGGAGCCGGAGCGGGGCGACATCGTCGTCTTCGACGGTGACGGATCGTTCCTCCGGACCGGCGGGACCGACTATGTGAAGCGGGTGATCGGTATCGGCGGGGACCGGGTCACCTGTTGCGACGCGCTGGGCCGGCTCATGGTGAACGGTCATCCGCTGGACGAGGGCTATCTGTATCCGGGCGATACACCCTCCCAGGTACCGTTCGACATCCAAGTGCCGGCAGGGAGGCTGTGGGTGATGGGTGACCACCGTGGCGACTCCCGGGATTCCCGGGATCATCTCGGCGAGCCCGGCGGCGGCACCGTCCCGCTGGACGAGGTGATCGGGCGGGCCGACTGGATCGGCTGGCCGATCGGGCGTATGCGGTCCCTGGACCGTCCGGCGGTCTTCGCCGCCATACCCGAACCAGGTCGGGGCCGTGGGTAACCGCGGCAGGCCGCGGTACGGGCACCACCGGCCGGGCGCGGTCCGGCCGGTCCGTGCCGGCATGCATGCCGGCACGGACGCCCGGACGGGCCCGGGGCGCGATTCCGGCAACGGATCCGGCACCGGCGATGGCGGCGGCGATGGCGGCGGATCCGGCGACGGCTTCGGCTACGGATCCGTGCCGCGCGGCGGGCCCACCCGGGCGGAACGGCGCAAGCTGGCCCGCAAGGTCAAGCGCAAGCGGCGCCGGTCGGCGGCACGTGAGGTACCGCTGCTGCTCGTCGTGGCGCTGCTGATCGCCCTGGTGCTCAAGACGTTCCTGCTGCAGGCCTTCGTCATCCCGTCCGGTTCGATGGAGCAGACCATCAGGATCAGCGACCGGGTGCTGGTCGACAAGTTGACTCCGTGGTTCGGCAGCACGCCGCAGCGCGGCGATGTCGTGGTCTTCAAGGACCCGGGCGGCTGGTTGGCGAACGAGCCCAAGCCCAAGCCGGATCCGGTGGTGGTCAAGCAGGTGAAGGAGTTCTTCACCTTCATCGGACTGCTGCCGGCCTCGGGCGAACAGGACCTGATCAAGCGGGTGGTCGCGGTCGGCGGTGACACCGTGAAGTGCTGCGACAAGGACGGCCGGATTACCGTCAACGGCACTCCGTTGATCGAGCCGTACATCAATCCGGGTGATATCCCCTCGCAGTCGCAGTTCAGTGTGAAGGTGCCCATGGGGCGGGTGTGGGTGATGGGGGACCACCGCTCCAACTCCGCCGACTCCCGTTTCCACATGGACCAGGCAGGTCAGGGGACGGTGCCACTGGATCTGGTGGTGGGCCGGGCGTTCGTCATCGCGTGGCCGCTGGGTCATTGGCGCAAACTGGAGGAGCCGGGGACGTACGCCTCGGTGCCCGACGCGCGGTCGACCGGCACAAGTGCACTGGAACCGCCGACTAAGGTGGGCACGGCCAACAATGAGCAAGGAACGAACCCCCTCCCGACTCCTGCGGAACTCCCGCTCGTTATGGGAGTGGTGGGCCTGCGTCAGTCATGGCGCAGGCGGCAGCGTGGAATGAGGAGTGAACGTGGGGGACCTGGCGGTCGGCGCACGATCCGGATCCGGCGAGCCCGAAGACGGGGACATCCCGGCGGGCTCTGTCCAGAAGACGGCGGACGGCGGCTCGGCCCCCGATGCGGGGCACGAGAACGAGTCCGGGCACGAACCCGCGCCGGAACCCGGTGCGGCCGGTGGCGAGGACAGCGGCGCGGCGGGCCGGCGCCGTAGGCCGGAGCGCAAGCAGCGGTCGTTCTGGAAGGAACTGCCCCTGCTCATCGGCATCGCGCTGGTACTGGCGCTGCTGATCAAGACGTTCCTGGTGCAGGCGTTCTCCATCCCGTCGGACTCGATGCAGAACACCCTGCAGGAGGGCGACCGGGTTCTGGTGGACAAGCTGACCCCGTGGTTCGGCTCCGAGCCCGACCGCGGCGAGGTCGTCGTCTTCCACGACCCGGGCGGCTGGCTGCCCGAGAACCCGCCGCCCAGCGGCAACGCGGTGTCGCGGGGGCTGCAGTCGGCCCTCAGCTTCATCGGTCTGATGCCCTCCGCGCAGGAGAAGGACCTGATCAAGCGGGTCATCGGCGTGGGCGGCGACACCGTCGAATGCAACGGCACCGGTCCGCTGAAGGTGAACGGCAAGGCGCTCGTCGAGCCGTACGTCTACCCGGACAACACTCCGTGCACGATGGACAAGCCGTTCAAGGTGACGGTGCCCAAGGACCACATCTGGATGATGGGCGACCACCGCCAGAACTCGCTGGACTCCCGGTACCACATGGACCAGCCGGGCAACGGGTACGTCCCGCTCGACGATGTGGTCGGCCGTGCCTTCGTGAAGGCCTGGCCCATCAACCGCTGGGGCATGCTGCCCATCCCCGACACCTTCGAGCAGCCGGGGATCAACGCGGCGGGCGCCGCGCTGCCGGCCACCGCCGGCCTGGTGGGCGCGCTTCCGCTGGTGCTGATGCGCCGGCGCCGGCTGACCCGCAAGGGCGCGGAGGCCGCTGAGGGCTCCGCCGGCTGACCAGCCGGAAATGCCTGCCGGGGACTGCTGACCTCGGCGGGTACCGCCGGGTAGGGTGCGGATCCATGAGCAGCAGTTCCACGAGCAGCAGTGCGATACGTAGGGATGACGGCCGGCTCGGACACATACTGTCCGGGCTGGCCGTAGCCATGGGGTGTGTGCTGTTCCTGGGCGGCTTCGCCTGGGGAGCGGTGACCTACCGGCCCTACACCGTGCCGAGCCAGTCCATGCAGCCGACCGTGGAGCCGGGGGACCGGATCCTTGCGCAGCGTGTCGACGGGTCGGACGTCCGCCGCGGCGACATCGTGGTCTTCCAGGACCAGTTGTGGGGCAGCGCGACGCTGGTCAAGCGCGTCGTCGGCGTGGACGGCGACGTCATCACCTGCTGCGACAAGCAGGGCCGGATGCTCGTCAACGGCAAACCGGTCGAGGAGAGCTATCTGCTGCACGGCGGACCGGCGTCGATCACGCCCTTCAAGACCACGGTTCCCAAGGGGCAGCTCTTCCTCCTCGGCGACAACCGGGCCGAGTCGCTGGACTCCCGTGTGCACATGACCGGCGGCGAGACCGGTACGGTGCCGCGCGGCGCGGTCCGGGCCCGGGTGGACGCCGTGGCGTGGCCGCTGGGGCGGCTCGGCATGGTGGACCGGGCCAAGAACTTCACCGCGCTGCCCGGCGGGGTCTCCCAGCAGGGACCGCTGCGCTGGATCACCGTCGCGGTGTTCGCCGGAGCGGTGCTGATCCTCGGCGGCGCGGCGTACGGTCCGATCGCCCGCAGACTGCGCCGCCGCCGGTGATCAGGCGCCGCGCGGCCCGGGTCGTCCTGCTGGATCCCGCCGACCGCATCCTGCTGCTGCACGGCTGCGAACCGGCCGACCCTTCGACGACCTGGTGGTTCACTCCGGGCGGCGGGGTCGAGGAGGGCGAGAGCCTGGCCGCGGCGGCCCGCCGGGAACTGGCCGAGGAGACCGGGATGACCTCGGTGGAACTGGGGCCCGTGCTGTGGGAGCGGACGTGTTCGTTCGCGTTCGACGGGCGCCAGTGGGAGCAGGACGAGTGGTACTACCTGGCCCGCACCAGCACCACCGAGTTCGACACCGGTGGGCACACCGAACTGGAGCGGCGCAGCGTCACCGGGCTTCGGTGGTGGACCTGCGAGGAACTTCTGTCCTCTCGTGAGACGGTGTACCCGATCAGGCTCGCCGGGCTGCTGCGTACGCTGCTCGACGAAGGACCCCCACAATTCCCGATCCCGCTGGGGACGGAGCGTGACTGACGCACAATGGGGGGACGTACGGCTGAAGGGGAACATGCGATGAGCGCCGAGGACCTCGAGAAGTACGAGACCGAGATGGAGCTGAAGCTCTACCGGGAGTACCGCGATGTCGTCGGGTTGTTCAAATATGTGATCGAGACCGAGCGGCGTTTCTACCTGACCAACGATTACGAGATGCAGGTGCACTCGGTTCAGGGTGAGGTTTTCTTCGAGGTGTCCATGGCTGACGCCTGGGTGTGGGACATGTACCGGCCGGCCCGCTTCGTGAAGCAGGTCAGGGTCCTCACATTCAAGGACGTGAACATTGAAGAGCTGAACAAGGCCGATCTCGATCTGTCGTCCGACGAAGCGGGCTTCAACAGCTGACCCCGGGTGGGGATGACGGCCCGCTGACCGGCCTCTCCGACCGGGTTATCCACAGGTAAGTTCAAGATCATCTGTAGTGCACCACCTCCGTCACAGTGAGTGGCGGAGGTGGTGTGCGTGAACGCACGAGCAGCCCGTGGCAGGTACGGCGAGGAACTGGCGGCCCGCTGGCTGGCCACGGCCGGCCTGAGAGTGCTGGAACGGAACTGGCGGTGCCGCCGCGGCGAGGTGGACATCGTCGCGTCCGAGGGCGACGCGCTGGTGATGTGCGAGGTGAAGACCCGCACCGGCGGTGACTACGAGCACCCCATGGCGGCCGTCACCCCGCGCAAGGCGGAGCGGCTGCGGCTGCTCGCCGAGTACTGGCTCAGCGAGCACGGCGGCCCGCCCCCCGGCGGGGTGCGGATCGACCTGGTCGGGGTGGTCCTGCCCGGCCGCGGCGCGGCCCGGGTCGAGCATGTGCGGGGGGTGGCCTGATGGGCTTCGCCCGCACCTGCTCGGTGGCCCTGGTCGGCGTGGAGGGCGTGGTCGTCGAGGTCCAGGCCGACCTCGAACCGGGGCTGGCCGCGTTCACCCTCGTCGGACTGCCCGACAAGAGCCTGAGCGAGAGCCGCGACCGCGTCCGGGCGGCGATCGTGTTCCCTGTCAAGTTGATGTGTTCAGATTTTTCACCCTTCTGAGTGCTGCCGTGAGAGTGGTCATCGGAGCGACTGTTGCGGTGGCGGCTGCCTGTCAGTCGGACTCCGTGTCGCTTCAGAGCCTGTTCCTGGACTGGCTCGCCAAGTAGGTTTGGGCCTTGCGCTGGTGCGGTGTCCGAGAGCACCGAACGGGTCGGAGAGCGGGTATACCGGGACTGTGGCAAACGGCTGAGGCCGGAAGCCCGATCCGCGACGCGCTGTTCTGCTCGGCAGCGTGTCAACTATGCCGTGGAGCAAGCAGATCCATGGTCGATCGGGGGCGCGCACCATGGATGTATTAGTGGGTCTGACGCCAGGCAGCGAGGTGGACGCAGCGGAGAGCGAGCGGCTGATGATGCGGCTCCGCGCCGAGTTGCGCGGGCTCGATATCTACACGCTGCGTGTGCTGGCTGACGGCGCCCCACCCGACCTCGCCAAGGCGGGTGACGCGGTCACTGCAGGCGCCGTCGTCCTGGCACTGAGTGCTCCGGGCGGAGCACTCACCTCACTGGTCGGGTGGTTGCAGGACTGGCTCGGTCGGCAACCCGCCCGGCACCGAGTCTCGGTCACCATCGACGGCGACACGATTGAGGTTTACGCGACCCCCGAAGAGAGCCGACAATTGATCGACGCGTTCGTGCGGCGTCACGGGGCGCGTGGGGAGTAGCCATGGGACGCCAGCTGGCCCTGCTGATCGCCACGTACGTGTACGAGGACGAGGAACTGCGGCAGCTGACCGCGCCCGGCCACGACGCTGAAGCACTGGCCGAGGTGCTGCGCGACCCGGACATCGCCGGATTCGAGGTGACCATTCTCGTCAACGAACCGCACCACCGGGTCGGCGTGGCCATTGGCGAGTTCTTCAGGGACCGCTCCCACGACGACCTCACCCTGCTGTACTTCACCGGGCACGGTCTTAAGGACGAGGAAGGCCGTCTCCACCTGGCCACGGCCGACACCCGCCGCACCAACCTCATGTTCACCTCCCTGTCCGCGGAGCAGATCGACCGGGCCATGAGCGCCTGCATGTCGCGGCGGCAGGTGCTGATCCTCGACTGCTGCTACAGCGGCGCCTTCCCGGCCGGCCGGCTTACCAAGGGCGACGCAGATGTACACACGCTGGAGCGGTTCCAGGGCAAAGGCCGTACCGTGCTGACCGCCTCGGACGCCACCCAGTACTCCTTCGAGGGCGACCAACTGCACGGCAGCGCCCCCAGGTCGCTGTTCACCGGGCACCTAGTGCAGGGGCTGCGCGACGGCAACGCCGACCTCGACGGTGACGGAGACATCACCCTCGACGAGCTCTACACCTACGTCCACGACAAGGTCGTCACCGAAATGCCGCAGCAGCGGCCCAAGAAACAGGAGAACGTAGAGGGCCGTATCGTCATCGCTCGGAACGTCAACTGGTCCCTTCCCACCCGCCTGCAGAGCGTTCTGAGCAGCCCGTATGCGACTGAACGCCTCGGGGGCGTGGAGCAACTTGTGCACCTGTACCGCATTGGCAACGAGACGGTCCGTGCTCGTGCGGCGGAGCAACTCCGGCTCCTCATGGGCGACGACAGCCGCGTCGTGTCCGCCGCTGCAGCAGCTTCCATGGGGGAGGTCGTCGAACACGTCCCACCCGCTGGTCCAGGGCCGGTAGACCTTGAGAGTCTGCTCGAACAGGCGACTGAAGAGCGTGACGGAGGCGCACTCGAACAGGCCGAGGAGCACTACTGGTCGGCTCTCGACCTCGCTATACAGCACCGCGCCAGGCGGAATGAAGGCTGGGCCTGGGACGGCCTCGGCTCCTGTCGCTGGAGAGCGGGGGACTTCGAAATGGCGCTGAAGTTCTTCATCCGGGCCGATCGCATCGCCGACGAGACAGGCGACGCACTCCTGAAAGCCTGGTGCCTGCACAACTTCGGCGTGCACCGGCGTGAACATGGTGACGTGGTGGCGGCCAAGGACTTTTTCGAGCAATCCCTGGGGGTATCGGACATCCCTCAGTGCTACACGGCTGCAGGCTGGACCCACCACCAGATGGCCGAGCTGGCACATGAGGAGGGAAACGCCGACCAGGAGCGGGAGCATTACGCAGCCGCAGTGCGGGCCGGCCAGGCTTCTGGCAACGAAACTCTGGTGGGCTGGACCCTGATTCGCGTCGCGAAGTCCGCAGAGCGCTCCGGCGACTCTTCACAGGCGGGCGAACACTATGCGCGCGCCCTGGAGATCGGTGCCCGAATCCGCCATCAATGGATGGTCCACGAAGCCGAGGAGGGGCGCGTGCGGATCGCCGATTCGGCAGACCACGCGGCGTATCGCGACGAGGCCGGATCCTGACCCTCGGTCAGCGCGCAGCGCACGGCGGAGTACCGCATACGTGATGCCGTAGTCACGGGCGAAAGCGGCGGGTCCGATCTCGGCGAAACAGCCCCCCGGGGGATCCAGTCCCCGAGGGCGGCCAGGCTAGCGGCGGCGTCCGAACCGGCCGCGGTTCTTCTCCGCTTCGGCCGTCTCACGCCTGGTGCTCTGGCGGCGCGCCGCGTTGTGCACAATGCGACGCAGTTTCACACGCGGGCGGTGCGCACGGTCGGCACCGGGTGCGGCGTGCTCTCCGGCCGGTCACGATGTCGTGGACTTTCCGTGGTGGTGCTGACCGAAGTGCGCACCTCCGCACTCGCCGCGAACCGGTGCGGTACATCGCCAGGGTGCGCCGCACTCATCCCTGACGGTGTCGGAGCAGGCGTGCGGACCGCCATGGGTTCGGCCGGCCGCCGGTGTACTGCCGTGAGCAGCGCCGGACCGGCGGCGGCTTCGGCGACGGGTACAGCGTTCGCAGCCGGGCCGCGTCGGTGAGCTGCTGCAGGCGCTCCAAGCACTCCGGCGAGAGGTACGGCCGAAGCCACGGTCCGGGTCGACTGAGGAAGACCCACATGCTGAAGGCCCCGACACAGATCCTGCGTGTCGGGGCCTTCGGTGGCGGTTCACCAGGCGCGTAGCTTCTTCACTTTGTCCTCCGCCACGTGCACGGTGCTTAGCAGTTGTTCGGCCGCGCGGGTCTGCTGCTGTGCGCGTGCTACGTGCTCGGTCAGCAGCAGGTGCGGCGGGATCCCGACGACAGATGTGGCCCCCATGTACGCGGCCTCGACGTCGTTGCTGGCCGCAGTCGCAGCATCGGCGTACACGGTTATCCGGGTGCTGACGTCGATGAGCATCGAGCGCAGCGAGCGAAGGCGCCGACCCTTGACGCACCGGTCGGCGGCGCGCTGGGCACAGAGCAGCAGGCCGCGCAGGTCGGTGAAGTCGGCTGTGGTGAGCGCCCGGCCGGCAGCGGCGAGCCTGCGGGCTTCCAGGTCCAGGCGCCCGAGGGTCTCGGCGGTCTCGGTGAGATCCGCGCGCCGGTGGTCGCGGCGCCGGTACCACGCGTACAGCAGCCACCCCACGATGGCGAGGAACGCTGGGGTTGCGTACGGCAGGACCTGCCCGATGAACGGGGCGCTGCTGGCCGACGGTGCGGTGGCCTGTGCCCGGTGGGCGAGGGGGTGTAAGCCGTCTGCTCCGATCAGGTTCAGCTTCTGTGCGCGAGCGGGTAGAAAGGACATGTGCCACTCCAGTGGTACGACGACGCCCGCCGCTCGGACCAGGAATCCGATGAGCAGCGGGCGTCCGTGTTTGTGTGTGCTGCTTACCTCCTTGTGTGTTCTGCGAGGGCGGAGTTGTGAGGTGTGTCTGCCGACTGGTCGGCGCGGTGAGCGGAGCGGGTGAAGGAGATCCCGGCCATCAAGCCGGCGCAGGCGATGCCGGTGATGACGATGAACACCAGGGCGAGCAGTAGTTGCGTCTTCAGCACTGCAGTGGTGGCCCCGCCGACTCCCAGCATGCCGATGGTGCCACTGACGGCGGTGGTGGTGTTTCCGTTCGTGGGCCGCGATGGCCTAGGTGCATTGCTGGGGGTGGCCGGGGTGCCGTAGAGCACGCCGGAGCGGTCGAGAATGTAGTGCAGGTACTGGTCATGGGCGGTTCGGTGCCACGGAAGCAGCCGCAGGTAGCGGTGCCGCTTCGTTCGGTGTAGCGATGACATTTGACTGACTCCCCTAAAACGGTGGCCTCACGTGATCAATCTTTTTCTGGCTCGGGATGTCTGCGTAGAAGTAGCTCCCGACTCGGGCCCTCGGGATGGTTGGTGGACCAGACCGCCCATACCGAGGACCCGGGACGGGATCTACTCCTCCGGGACCGTCCAGGTACTGCTCTTGGGGTCGTACGGGTGCGTGCGGCGCCGATAGCGCAGGCGGATCCAGGCCATGAGGACCGGCTTGTTGCGGATCTTCCTCATCGCGGAGGCGTGACCCTGGCGCACGGCCTGCTCGGACCTGCCGAGAACCTGCGCAATGTGCTCGTACTCCAGGTCGACGTGATGGCGCAGGTACAGCACGTGCGTCTCGTACTTGGTCAGGATGTTGATGCACCGTTGGAAGAGCGTGGGCAGATCGCCGTCGGCCACGTGCGCCCAGGCTGACTCCGCGTCCTCCCGAGCGGCGAGGAACTCATCCCCGTCGGCGAGGTAGCCGCGATCCGCAATCTGCTTCCGGACCTGGCCAACCAGTTTGTTGTAGGCGATCCCGTACATGTACTGGCGCCACGTCGTCCTGGGGTTGCCGCCCTTGAACATGCTGACCAACAGAGCCTCGAAGGTGTCGCTGGTGAGCTCCTCCGCCGTGTGCGCGTCGAAGCTGCCACGCTGGAGGAAATACCGCGCCACACGGTGTCGGTCGTAGATCAGATCTTCGAATTCTTCGCGAAGGGAAGCGGGAAGATCAAGGTAGGTAGACGTCTTGGGTGCCTCAGCCGGTTCGACTGAATGCTGCGTCTCCCTCTCGCCCGCCGGTACGACCGCCCCGTTCACGTGCGGATCGTTCTTGGGGACATGCGGTCGACGGGGCTTGGGGACCCCGTGGACCTCCTGGTTCTCAAGATGCTCGGACATCGGTCTTGCGGCTCCTGGCTAGTGATCCAATACAGCGCGATCCCGTACCCCCCTGGGAGTACGTGCGCTACAGGAGCCGCCGTGTGAGGTGTTTCCGAAAAAAGATGTGAAACCTCGGTGGGCCCTGGACTCACGGCTGGAGGACTCGGCCGGGGGCGGCTGCTCGTGCTCCTGGCGGTGCGGGTCGGCCAGGTCGGCGGCCGGGGGCTGGGAGCTCCCGGTCCTCGATGGCCCGGCGGCGAGCGTCCGCCTCGCGGGTGAAGTCGGCGAGACGGCTGAGGTTCTCCGGCGAGTGCACCCACGTCGCCGAGTCCGTCGTGCGGCCCCCAGCAGCTCGGGCATCGCGGCCTGCTGGTGAACATGGACGGCGGCGGCCCGCTGCGCTGGGGTGAGCGCGGCGGGCCGGTCCGGGTGGTCGAGGCGTGCGGCGCGGCCGCCGCCTCGAAAACAGGCACTCATCAAGCTTTCGGCGACCACCGGGACGATGCCGACCGAAAGAGAGCCAGGGGCGCCCGGAGCGTCCGCCTCGGTGGTGCACTGTCCGACGCGCCGTCGGTCGCGGACAGCGTGATCACGCCGGCTTGCGAATCTGCGCTACAACTCCGGCGACATCGACATGGATTTCGTCGTCCTCGCTGACTTTGTGGAGCATTAGCATCACTTCGGCGTGATGGTGATCCTCGCGCATGATCGCTTCGGCATGTTGGTTGTGCTGCTGCTGCGTCTCCCGAAAGTGGTGCAGGAGCACCAACAGAAGTGGCCGTAAGGACGCCAACACCATGACCACCCCGCTCACCGCGACAGCCGCAAACGACGGGGCATCGGTGATGAATGGTGCAAGCAGCGGGACGGCACCCGCTGCCGCTGGTACAACGACGCGATGCCGTGCGATGTCAGTGGTCGCAGGATTTCCCATCAGCAACTCCTCTTGCTTCATGCGACGCCACGTTTTCGCGACGCATGAGTCGAGGTTGGGATAGAACGCCTAAGCAGAGCGAGGTTCGTCTGCTACGGCCATCGTCGTCCTTCGAAGCCATCCAACACGACGGACCACCCGATGAGGTGAACATTGTGAATCGACATTGACTTCGTCCGCGCCGGGGTGCATCACTTGCGCTATTGAGGACGCTACTTGAGGGGAGTTGCGCTCATGCGAGCGACGGACGCGACACCGGCCGAGTGGGAGAAGTGGCGGCTCCAAGTCGCAGGTGACGATGACGAGGACTTGTCCAAGGTCTTCAAGCAGGTAGGCCGCAGTAAGAGGAGCGACACCCGGGCCGAGTGGGCGCGGGACTGGCGGACGCGGACGTTCTGTGATCTCGCGTTGCACCTGATCTATGAACGTCATATCCGCGGGGTGCCGTCGGAGAGCGAAGAGGAGTCGCCGATCTTTGCCGAGGCTAAGGCGAGCGCCCTGCGGAATCACGCCTCTCGGGGGTTCTTCTCTGAAGCAGATTTCCAATCGCTGACCGTTGACCGATTCAACGCTACCTGGGGCCAGCAGCCGGCCTTCTGTAAGGACTTGGTCGAGTATCTCTTTCGGCCAACGCCGTACTTGCGTCGGATCGATCAACTGCACCCACGGCTGATCGTCAAGACGGAGGAGCTGACGCTGGCGGAGTGGCTCCGATACATCTCAAAGGCTGAGCTTGATTCGGCTTCGGTACATCCACTGGTAGCTCTGCACACGTTGGTGGAAACCGGGCGACCGTCCGATCCCGTAATTAAGAAACATGTGACTGGTCTTCGGAAACTCCGGATGCAGAGATGGGCTGACTTGCACGAGCGCGTCTTCACTGCGTATGGAGCCGCGCTTCGAGGTGATCCAGATCTTGACTGGCTCGGCCTTGCCGAGAGCTTTTCGTCTGCTGCTGGAGGTGCATTCCTGCGCTCTCAAACTCGAACTGCGGGTGCCATGGCAGGCGTTGACGGGAGGGTTCTCGGTAATACTGTCGTCAGTATCGTCCCGGCCTTCGTCTCCATCGACAACGAGGAGATGGAAACGCGGCGTCTGCAAAGGCCTGTCGTATTGGCCTGACCAGGGACTCGTTCACGCGGCGATGCCGAGTTCTTTGCGGGTCCCGTGAGGGTCTCGGGGACGGCTGGTTCGTCGCGCCAGGGGGTGGTGCTGAACTCGCGGACGTTCGCCGGTGAGGATGTCGACGGACCAGTTGCCCAGCTAAGGGCAGTTGCCGAGGTCGTGGGTCTAGGGGTGGGCGGCGGCGATGATGGCCAGGCGCGTGCTGATCGACCGGGTGAACCCCCAGTTCGGCACCACTGCGGCCTGCCGATTCCACGCGAGGGCGGCTTTGGGGTTCCTCAGGTCGCGATAGACCTCGGCGGGGTCCGCCGACAGGCGGGCGCGTGATCATAGAGGTCGATGGCCCGGCTCGTCGGCGCGGTCGCGTGCCCGGCCCGCTGAACCCCAACACCCGGCGCCAGGCGGCCGGCAGCCCCGCGTGTGCCAGCCACCCTGGTGGGCGAAGCGCACCGCGACCTGTTTCGCACCTCGCGCTTGCCTGAACGGCGGACGGGTATCGTTCCCCCGTCGTAGGCTCTCCAATGACCTGCGGAACTGACAAGCCATTGTGCTCGTCGTGGCTTCGTGTGAGTGCGCTGTGCTTCCATCCCGCAGGGGCCGATGCATCAGATTTGGGGGTCCACATGGCACCGATAAAGACGCTCGTTTGTCTGGCAAATTCTCGCAAGCTTTCGGGTCGGTGCGTGGCAGGCATGGTTGACGACGGCTCAGGAGAGTGGGTACGCCCGGTCAGCGCCCGCCCAAACCGCGAAGTCTCGGATCGCGAAAGACAGTACGAAGACGGAATTGACCCGAGCGTCCTTGACATTTTCTTGGTGCCACTTCTACGGCCTCAGCCGAACGATTTCCAGACTGAGAATTGGCTCCTTGATCACCGATACTACTGGATGAATACAGGCAGGGTTGGGTGGAGTGGATTGCTGAGGCTGGAACAGCGGCCTAGCGCTTTGTGGATTAACGGGGCCAGCACCTATCATGGCAACAATGACCGGATTTCGACTGAAGAAGCAATCGCTCTGCCGGATTCGCTCAAGCTAATACGCGTCACCAACCTGGCATTACAAGTTCACATCCCTGCAGCGATATTTGGAGATCAGAGGCTGGTTCTGCGTGCCCACTTTTCTTATGCAGGACATGCATATATACTGCGGGTGACCGATCCCGAATATGAGCTACAATATCTGGCCAAGCCGCAAGGAGTCTACGAACTGGGTGAATCCTTCCTTACGGTGAGTCTCGGGGAACCATACGAAGGCTACGTCTATAAATTAGTTGCAGCTATTATTGAGCGAGCGAAGATCCAAACAGGCAGCAGGCGATGACACTTCATACCGTATTCACTGTCGGCCACTCCACGCATAGCAGCACTGGTTTTCTGAGCCTGCTACAGAAGCATGGAATCACGGCGGTCGCCGATGTGCGCTCTATGCCCGTCAGCCGATTTACCCCCCAGTTCAATCAGTACGCTGTGGAGCGTCTCTTGTCGGACGTTGATATCAAGTATGTCTTCCTGGGAAGGGAACTGGGCGCGCGTACCGAGGACCTCACTTGCTATGTCGACGCACGAGTGCGGTATGACCTTCTCGCCCGGACCTCGGAATTCGTTAGCGGCATCAAACGCCTGCGGAAAGGTTCGCAGAGCGAGCGAATCGCTATCATGTGCACCGAACAGGAACCACTCGACTGTCATCGTTGCGTCCTCGTCGCGCGCGTCCTCGACGAGGACGGAATCGCAGTCGAACACATTCATGGTGACGGGCACATCGAGGGCCATGCCTCGGCAATGCGACGCCTGATGGCTAATTTCGGACTGGATCAGGAAGATCTCTTTCGGACCTCAGCCGAGCGGCTCCAAGAAGCGCTCGACCGGCAGGAACAACGAATCGCTTACGTCAATGAAGAGCTTCGCGTCGATGGGACACCGGAAAGATGAAACTCTACACCATCGGGTTCACGAAGAAGTCCGCCGAAAAATTCTTCGGGCTATTGCGCGAAGCCGGAGCGACAAGGCTGGTAGATGTTCGACTCAATAACGTCTCCCAACTGTCCGGTTTCGCCAAGCGTGATGATCTGAGGTACTTCCTGGGTGAGATCTGCGGTGCGCAGTACAGCCATCGTACTGAGCTGGCCCCGACCAAGGACATGCTCGACGCCTACAAGAAGCGGGATATCGGCTGGGCGGCCTACGAAGAACGATTTGTCGAATTGATGAAGGTTCGTCAGATTGAGGACATCATCCGGCGGGAAACGCTCGACAACGCAGTCCTTCTCTGCAGTGAGGACAATGCACGGCATTGCCACCGCCGACTGGTCGCGGAATATCTCGCACAGCAGTGGGACGATGTCGCAATCGAGCACCTGGCGTGAGCGACGGCGCTGCTGTCAACTGCCATCGTCCCATAACCACAGTCGCCTGAGATGGCACTGGTAGAGCCGCTCTCTGCGGGCCGTCGGCTTGAAGATGAACTCCATCCTTAGCTCGCTCACTCTCACGAAGATCAGGTTTCCTCCCCTGGTTCTACGATAGCCGTTCTACCGATCTGAGCGGAGGACGTGATGTGGGGGCGTTGGCCTGCAGTGCCTGAGCGAATAGGAATTACTGACGTAGGCGCGGACCATGTCCGACTATGCGCACAAAGGGGAATCAGGCGATGAATAGCGAGCAGGAGCAACTCGGAGAGCGTGTTTTGGCTCAGGCTGCCGCCATTTTCGCTGCTCGCTCAGATATCGGCGCGACGGAAATACTTCGCGCGGTTGAGCGGATCGAATTCGAGCAGACGGAGGAAGGCTACACGACATCCAGTAACTGGAACGATTACTACTGGGCCGCTGTCCTTTACATCGACGCAGTAGACACTCCCAGCTTCGATGACGAGGTCTTGGACCACTTGCTGCCTACGATCGCTGAGGTGGCCGCCCAGAATGACCGACCTGCTGTCAATCGAACCCTGGTCAGGCCAGTCCTCCGTCCGCCGGACATGAACTGGCGGCAGGCGTTGGAGGGAGGCCAGGAGTCGAAGCTTTTCCAGCCGCAAGACACACGTATAGACGACGGCAAGTCCGCCCGCATCACCGAAGTCACCCGTATGCGACTCTTCGATACCCTCCGACTTCATAATACCGACTGGGCTGGGAGGCTAGAGGAGGCAGAGTTCCTCAAGCGCATCTTCAAACTGGATGCATTCGAAAGCTACGACTCGCGTTTCAAAACGGCTGAAGGCGACATTTACCAGCATCGTGTAAACAACGATGATTGGGAAGTGGACTGGGTCTTCACAGACGAACGATTCGGATTGGGGCGCGGCCCGGACTCGGTTCTCCTACGATTCCTCTCTGAAATACTTCACCCTGTGGTGCGGACTGACGAAGCAGAATTGCTAAAACTGCTAGAGCTCTTCAATTCGCTATTGGCCCGCGATGGTTATGCACTCGTGCCCGTAGACTCGATCAGTGGCCACATAATTTACGGTGGGCAACGTATTCCCGTACAGGCCCGACCCATGGCCCCGGCCCCGGGGACACGCATCCGTGTCTCTGGAGCGAAGGACGCTGCTGTTAACTCATATGATTTGGTCCGCGCTCAGGCTCGCGGGGAGCGGAGGGACTATCGTCTCGATCGCCTCCCCAAAGAAGAGGGCGGACAGGCACAGATCTTCCGAGCCGTTCACAAGCCAACCGACGTCGAAGTCGCCTTCAAGCGCAGAACATCGCAGCGAGATACCCCCGCCGCTCGGATGAGACGAGAGATTGAAATCTCTCAACTGCTTGGCCAGCACGCGCACTACATGCCCATCCTCGACTCCAACCCTGCAGATGGTTGGCTCGTCATGCCGATGGCGCAGGCTACCGCAGAGCAAAGGTGCGACAACCTAAGTGACCCTGTACAGCTGCGAGCTCTGGTCGAGGCGCTGATGGATGTACTGGAACTTGCTCATGCACACGACTGGCTACACCGCGACGTGAAACCGTCTAACATCCTGCTGCTGGATAACCAATGGACTCTCGCGGACTGGGGAATCGTTCGGCGACCGCGAGGTCAGACTACGCAGGCAGGACGTACCCGCTTCGAGCTCGGCACCGAAGGCTTCGCAGCGCCTGAACTTTTCGTTGCTGCACACGAGGCCACGGCAGCAGCCGACATCTACGGCATCGGGCGGGTCATTGCCTGGGCGCTCACCGGCGAGTATCCGCAGATGAACGTGCCACTCTTCCCTCCTCCAGGACCGTGGAGGAACATCACCCGAATTGCTACACACGCCGATCCTCGGCAAAGGGTGCAGAGCATCGAAAGCCTCCGAAATTTGATCAACCGCGAGCTTACTGAGCCAGCTGAGCCTTCGGCTGAACAAGCGAAGCGCCTGTTGGAACGGACGCGCGCCGGCGATCCAGCGGCCGTGGGGTCCTTGCTCGAACTGATCGCAGATCACCCCGAAGACTATGAGCTGTATGTCCGCACGCTTACAGCTCTCTCCGCCGAACAGGCAGGACCTTGGTTGTCCCGCGACCCGCGAGCCAGCGGTCGCCTCTTCAAGGCTATGGCCGACCATGTTGATGGCGAAGAAACGCGACGGGTCCAGTTCGCTGAGGCTGGCCGAGTCGCTGTATGGCTTCATGCCATCGCGAATTTTGCCGCAGCCAAGGACGACTGGGATGTCCTCGAAGAGGCCGCCCGCACGATGTGCACCTGGGATGCCGCATGGGATCAGTGGAGTGCCCAAGATCGCATCGCACCATGGCTGCGCTCACTGTCAGGCCAGGCGGCACAGCTGATAGCGGCGGTTCTGCGAGATCACCCGCGCTCTGCACGGCACTTTTCCGGCTTGGCACAGGACGGAACCGTGGACCTTCGGCTTCGCGCGGCAATCCAGGCAGCTGCGGTGACGCCGTAGCCTTAAGAATGGTCGATCGCGTGGGCGTGTGCTTGCGGTCGAGCTGATGTCCTCTCCAGGCTGGCGTTATGTCGCCGGGAAGTTAGAAACCGACGACCGCTCGGCGAATGTCCTGATGGCCAGCAGCGAGCGCAAGTTGTTGGTGGACTGCTGGGCCCATGGAGTCCCATGGCCTCAGGGCTTGATCAAGTTCCTTAGGTGACCGGTTCGTTGGTGATGCCCAGGATGGGGAGTGCTCGTTGGGGTTCGTCGCGGATCGCCCGGGTGGTCTTGGCGATGTTGTCGGCTCCGAGGGTTTTCAG
>NZ_JAPVLS010000084.1:0-44384 GCF_027158125.1 Streptomyces sp. H39-C1 | reverse complement strand
CGGCAGCAGAGCTCCGCCGCCGGACCGGAAGAGAGCGCCGAACCCGTCGCACCGGCCGCGCCGGCCGGGCGTGCGAAGCGCCGCCCCAAGGCGTCCGGACGCGGTACCGGGTCACGCCCGCGCGGTGCCCGGTTCGCGACGGCGTTCGACGAGCCGTTGGACGCGGCGGACGACGCGACGTCCGAGGCGCCCCGGCAGGAGGGCCCCGCGGCGACCGGTGCCCCGGCGGCTGGACCCGCACCGCGTGGCGCGCGCTTCGCCGGTGCCGCCGCCGAGCCTGCACCGCCACGGACCGCCGAGATATCGCCCGATGCCGGGCCGCGGCAGGCGGAGGCCCGCAGCGAGGCGGCCCGGCTGGGCGGCCTGCGCCGGGCCGGGCGCGGCGGGGAGGCGTACGTGGTGCTGTGCGAGGCGGCGGCAGGCCCGGCCGCCGCGCTGCCGGTGCTGGCCCGTGAGCTGGAACGCGCCGGTCTGGCGGCGGATGTCGCGACGTTGCTGGGGGAGGTCGCCGGCCTGCCGCCGGACCGGCTGGCCGCCGCCGCGGCCGCCCTGGCGCAGGCCGGACGCACGGACGACTGCCGCACCCTGCTGCACCAGGCCGCGGCACGCCCCGCCGGCGAGGTCGCGGTGCTGGCGGCCGCGCTGTACGAGGAGAACGGGGGCGAGGCGGCCGGGATACTCCTGGGCGCCGTGGTCAGGACCCGGCTGCCTGAGGAGGCCGCGGCCGTCGCCGGCGCGTACCCCGGGCTCGCCGCGCCGCTGCTGGCGGTCGCGGCGTCGATCTCCAAGCCGCGCCGCCGGGACATCGCGGCCGCCCTGCGCCGTGCGGGTCTGCCGGACCGGTGAGCGCGCCGGAATCACCGGCGGGGAGCACGCCGGACTGCCGGAGCGGCCGCCGGTTGCCCCGGTCGGGCTGGAAACGTGATCGACCCGGTCAAGTAACGGTAGCGGTCTTGCCAGAGCGGGTAAGGCGCTTCTACGTTCTTCCACACGGCCGGAATCTACGTGCGTAGACCGGACGTGATGCCACGTCAGAGGAGCTGCTCATGAGCAACGTTGTGCGTGCCGCGCTCGTCCAGGCGACCTGGACCGGTGACACCGAGTCGATGATCGCCAAGCACGAGGAGTACGCCCGGGCCGCGGCCGCCCAGGGCGCCAAGGTCATCGGCTTCCAGGAGGTGTTCAACGCCCCCTACTTCTGCCAGGTCCAGGAGGCCGAGCACTACCGCTGGGCCGAACCGGTCCCCGACGGACCCACCGTCCAGCGGATGCAGGCGCTCGCCCGCGAGACCGGCATGGTGATCGTCGTGCCGGTGTACGAGGTCGAGCAGTCCGGCTTCTACTACAACACCGCCGCGGTCATCGATGCCGACGGAACCTTCCTCGGCAAGTACCGCAAGCACCACATCCCGCAGGTCAAGGGGTTCTGGGAGAAGTTCTACTTCAAGCCCGGCAACCTCGGCTGGCCCGTCTTCGACACCGCGGTCGGCCGGATCGGCGTCTACATCTGCTACGACCGGCACTTCCCCGAGGGCTGGCGCGCCCTGGGGCTGGCCGGCGCCCAGCTCGTCTACAACCCGTCGGCGACCTCCCGCGGTCTGTCCGCCTACCTCTGGCAGCTGGAGCAGCCCGCCTCCGCCGTCGCCAACGAGTACTTCATCGCCGCCATCAACCGGGTGGGCCAGGAGGAGTACGGCGACAACGACTTCTACGGCACCAGCTACTTCGTCGACCCCCGCGGCAAGTTCGTCGGCGAGGTCGCCTCCGACACCAAGGAGGAACTGGTCGTCCGGGACCTGGACTTCGACCTCATCGACGAGGTGCGCCAGCAGTGGGCGTTCTACCGGGACCGCAGGCCGGACGCCTACGGCGACCTCACGGAGGCCTGATCGTTATGGCCACTGTGACCGAGAACCTGCACTCCGCCCTGCACGCCCGCCACCAGGCCGTCATGCCCGACTGGCTCGCCACGTACTACAGCGAGCCCATCGAGATCACCCACGGCCAGGGCCGCCATGTCTGGGACGCCGAGGGCAACCGCTACCTCGACTTCTTCGGCGGCATCCTGACCACGATGACCGCGCACGCCCTCCCCGAGGTCACCGCCGCCATCACCGAGCAGGCCGGGAAGATCCTGCACTCCTCGACGCTCTATCTGAGCCGGCAGACCGTCGACCTGGCCGAGCGCATCGCCCGGCTGTCCGGCATCCCGGACGCCCGGGTCTTCTTCACCACCTCAGGCACCGAGGCGAACGACACCGCCCTGCTGCTCGCCACCGCCTACCGGGGCTCGAACCAGGTCCTGGCGCTGCGCAACAGCTACCACGGCCGCTCGTTCACCTCGATCGGCATCACCGGCAACTCCGCCTGGTCGCCGACCAGCCTCTCCCCGCTCCAGACGCTGTACGTGCACGGCGGCGTCCGCTCCCGCGGCCCGTACGCGCATCTGGACGACGCCGCGTTCACCGCCGCCTGCGTCGAGGACCTGGAGGACATCCTCGGCCAGGCCAACGGCAGCGTCGCGGCGCTGATCGCGGAACCGATCCAGGGCGTCGGCGGCTTCACCTCGGGGCCGGACGGGCTGCTGGCCGCGTTCAAGCGGGTCCTGGACCGGCACGGCATCCTGTGGATCACCGACGAGGTGCAGACCGGCTGGGGCCGGACGGGTGACCATTTCTGGGGCTGGCAGGCCCACGACCAGGCCGGCCCGCCGGACATCCTGACGTTCGCCAAGGGCATCGGAAACGGCATGTCCATGGGCGGTGTCGTGGCCCGCGCCGAGGTCATGAACTGCCTGACCGCGAACTCCATCTCCACCTTCGGCGGCAGCCCGATCACCACCGCGGGCGCGCTGGCCAACCTGACGTACCTCGTCGACCACGACCTGCAGGGCAACGCCCGCCGGGTCGGCGGGCTGCTCAAGTCCCGGCTGGAGGCGATCAGCGCCGCGCTGCCCATCGTCCGCGAGGTGCGCGGCCGGGGTCTGATGCTCGGCATCGAACTCGTCGAACCCGACACCGGCGAACCGTCGGCGCAGGCCGCGAGCCTGGTGCTGGAGGCGGCCCGCGAGTACGGGCTGCTGATCGGCAAGGGCGGCCGGGCCGGCAACGCGCTGCGGATCGCGCCGCCGCTGACGCTCAGCGTCGCCGAGGCGGAAGAAGGCGCGAGCGCCCTCGCGGACGCGCTCAGGCAGACCCAGGACAAGCTCGCCGGAGGAAGGTCATGAGCACCGAACGCACCGTCGTCCGTGGCGGACTCGTCATCACCGCCGCCGAGGAGATCCACGCCGATGTGCTGATCGAGGGCAGCCGGGTGGTGGCCCTCGCCGCCCACGAGTCGGCCGTCGCGGAGAGCTGGACCACCGGCGACGCCCGCATCGTCGAGGCAGCCGGCAAGTACGTCATCCCGGGCGGCGTCGACGCGCACACCCACATGGAGCTGCCGTTCGGCGGCACCGCGGCGTCCGACACCTTCGAGACCGGCACCCGGGCCGCGGCCTGGGGCGGCACCACGACGATCGTGGACTTCGCCGTGCAGAGCGTCGGCCACTCGCTGCGCTCCGGCCTGGACGCCTGGCACGCCAAGGCCGACGCCCAGTGCGCCATCGACTACGCCTTCCACATGATCCTCTCCGACGTCAACGAGGACACGTTGAAGGAGATGGACGTCCTGGTGGAGGAGGGTGTGACCAGCTTCAAGCTGTTCATGGCCTACCCCGGCGTCTTCTACAGCGACGACGGCCAGATCCTGCGCGCCATGCAGCGCTCGGCCGGCAACGGCGGCCTGATCATGATGCACGCCGAGAACGGCATCGCGATCGACGTCCTCGTCCAGCAGGCGCTGGCGGCGGGGCACACCGACCCGCGCTACCACGGCGAGGTCCGCAGGGCCCTGCTGGAGGCCGAGGCCACCCACCGCGCCATCCAGCTCGCGCGGGTGGCGGGCTCCCCGCTGTACGTCGTGCACGTCTCGGCCGAGGAGGCGCTCGCCGAGCTGGCGCAGGCCCGCGACAGGGGCCTCAACGTCTTCGGCGAGACCTGTCCGCAGTACCTCTTCCTGTCCACCGACAACCTCGCCGAGCCGGGCTTCGAGGGCGCCAAGTACGTCTGCTCCACACCGCTGCGCCCCAAGGAGCACCAGGAGGCGCTCTGGCGGGGGCTGCGCACCAACGACCTGCAGGTCGTCTCCACCGACCACTGCCCGTTCTGCTTCACCGGGCAGAAGGACCTCGGCCGCGGCGACTTCTCCAAGATCCCCAACGGGCTGCCGGGCGTCGAGAACCGGATGGACCTGCTGCACCAGGCCGTCGTGGACGGCCGCATCAGCCGGCGCCGCTGGATCGAGATCGCCTGCGCCACCCCGGCCAGGATGTTCGGCCTCTACCCGCGCAAGGGCACCATCGCGCCCGGCGCCGACGCCGACATCGTCATCTACGACCCGCACGCCGAGCAGGTCGTCTCCGCCGAGACCCATCACATGAACGTCGACTACTCGGCGTACGAGGGGAAGCGGCTCACCGGACGGGTCGAGAGCGTCCTGTCGCGCGGCGAGCCCGTGATCACCGACCGGACGTACGTGGGGCGGGCCGGCCACGGCCAGTACACCCCGCGCAGCACCTGCCAGTACCTCATCTAGGAGCAGCGCCATGGACTTCGGCCTCGTCCTGCAGACGGATCCGCCCGCTTCCGGTGTCGTCGGCCTCATGCGCCGCGCCGAGCGCAACGGGTTCACCCACGGCTGGACCTTCGACTCCGCCGTGCTCTGGCAGGAGCCCTTCGTCATCTACAGCCGCATCCTCGAACACACCCGCAAACTGATCGTCGGCCCGATGGTCACCAACCCCGGCACCCGCACCTGGGAAGTGACCGCGTCCACCTTCGCCACCCTCAACTCCATGTACGGCAACCGCACGGTGTGCGGCATCGGGCGCGGCGACTCGGCGATGCGGGTCGCCGGGCGCAAGCCCAACACCCTCGCGCGCGTCGGCGAGGCGATGGGCGTCATCCGCGACCTCGCCGAGGGCCGCGAGGCGTCCGTCGACGGCACGCCCATGCGGCTGCCATGGGTGGAGAACGGGAAGCTGCCCGTCTGGATGGCCGCCTACGGGCCCAAGGCGCTCGCCCTGGCCGGTGAGAAGGCCGACGGCTTCATCCTGCAGCTGGCCGACCCGTTCCTCACCGAGTGGATGATCCACGCCGTGCGGGAAGCGGCGTCGGCCGCCGGCCGCGACCCGTCCGAGATCACCATCTGCGTCGCCGCGCCCGCCTACGTCACGGACGGCAGCGACGAACAGCTCGCGCACGCCCGCGAGCAGTGCCGCTGGTTCGGCGGCATGGTCGGCAACCACGTCGCCGACCTCGTCTCCCGCTACGGCGAGCACTCCGGCCTGGTGCCCGACGAGCTGACCGCGTACATCAAGCAGCGCCAGGGGTACGACTACGCCCACCACGGCCGCTCGGGCAATCCCGACACCGCCTTCGTGCCCGACGAGATCGTCGACCGCTTCTGTCTGCTCGGCCCGGTCGAGGCGCATCTCGCCAAGCTCGAACACCTCCGGGGCCTGGGCGTCGACCAGTTCGCGCTGTACGACATGCACGACGCCAAGGAGTCGACCATCGACGCCTACGGCGAGCACATCATCCCCGCGCTGAGCTGACCTGAGACGAGGTGCCGATGACCATAACCGCAAGCCCGGGGGACCGCGTCGAACTGCCGGCCGACGCGGCCCTGCCGGACACCCGGTTCGCCAACGAGGACCTGCTGCCCGTCCCGCTCGCGAACCGTACGTGGACGACGTACAACTTCACCGCGCTGTGGATCGGGATGGCGCACAACATCCCCTCCTGGACGCTCGCCTCGGGACTCGTCGCGCTCGGCATGGACTGGAAACAGGCGGTCTTCACGATCGCCCTGGCGAACGTGATCGTGCTCTTCCCGATGCTGCTCACCGGGCACGCGGGACCCCGGTACGGCATTCCGTTCCCGGTGCTGGCCAGGGCCTCGTTCGGGCTCCGCGGGGCGAACCTGCCGGCGCTGGTGCGGGCGGCGGTGGCCTGCGCCTGGTTCGGCATCCAGACCTGGATCGGCGGGCAGGGCATATTCGTCCTGCTCGGCAAGATCTTCGGCGGCGGCTGGGCGGACGTCGGGAAGATCGGCGGCTACCCGTGGACCATGTGGCTGTGCTTCGTGGTCTTCTGGGCCCTCGAACTGGCCATCATCTACCGGGGTATGGACACGCTGCGGCGCTTCGAGAACTGGGCCGCGCCGTTCGTCCTCGTCGGCGCCGTCGTGCTGCTGATCTGGATCACGGTGAAGGCCGGCGGCCTGGGGCCGCTGCTCGACCAGCCGTCGAAGCTCGGCTGGGGCAGCGACTTCTGGCCGGTCTTCTTCCCCTCACTGATGGGCATGATCGGCTTCTGGTCCACCCTGTCGCTGAACATCCCCGACTTCACCCGCTTCGGCGCCGGCCAGCGGGCCCAGATCTGGGGCCAGTCGCTGGGCCTGCCCACGACGATGACGTTCTTCGCGCTGCTGTCGGTGCTGGTCACCTCAGGATCGCAGGCCGTCTACGGAGCGGCCATCTGGAACCCGGTCGAGCTGGCCGCCAAGACCGACAACGTCTTCGGCCTGGTCTTCGCGCTGGTCACCGTGCTCATCGCGACCATCAGTGTGAACATCGCGGCCAATGTGGTGTCACCGGCCTACGACCTGTCCAACCTCGCGCCGAAGTACATCAACTTCCGCACCGGGGCGATGATCACCGGAGTGGTGGGTGTGGTGATCTTCCCGTGGAAGCTCATCGAGACCCCCGAGTTCTACATCTTCACCTGGCTGGGCGTGGTCGGCGGGCTGCTGGGAACGGTCGCGGGCATCCTCATCGCCGACTACTGGATCATCCGCCGCACCGTCCTGGACCTGGTGGACCTCTACACCCCCGGCGGCCGCTACTGGTACACCGCCGGCTGGAACTGGCGGGCGGTCGCGGCCTTCGTCGTCGGCGGGGTGCTGGCGGTCGGCGGCTCCCATTCGGAGCCCGGCAAGGGGCCCTTCCCCGCCGACGGCATGATCCCGTTCCTCAAACCGCTCGCGGACTACGGCTGGGCCGTGGGTCTCGGCTCCGCGCTCGTCCTCTACACGGCCCTCATGCACCCCCTGCTCCGGCGAACCGTACGACAGGACGCGGCCCCGGTCTGATTTGATGGAGGCATGGTCAACGAGGTCAACGAGGAGCTGCTCGCCGCCGTCGAGCGGGTGGTGCGGAGCGTGGTCGCCGAGGAGGTCACGCCGCGCTGGCGGCGGCTCGCGGCCGAGGACGTGATCGAGAAGAACGGCCCCTACGACCTGGTGACCACCGCCGACCGCCGGGCGGAGGAACGGCTCACCGAGGAGCTGACCGCGCTGCTGCCGGGCTCCGTGGTGGTCGGCGAGGAAGCGGTGAGCGCCGACCCCGGCGTCCTCAAGCGGCTGGACGGCGACGACCCGGTGTGGGTCGTCGACCCGGTCGACGGCACCGCCAACTTCGTCCGCGGCGAGGACGGTTACGCGACGCTCGTCACCCTCGTGCAGGGTGGCGAGCCGCTCGCGTCCTGGACCTACGTCCCCGAGCGGGGGCTGATGGCGACCGCGCGGCGCGGCGCCGGCGCGTATCTCAACGGGCAGCGGATGCACACGGCCGCCGCGCCGGACGGCACCCTGCGGGTCTCGACGTCGAACCCGGTCTTCCGCACCGACCAGGAGCGGGTGCTGCTCGGCCGGCTGGAGGCGGCCGGCGCGGCGACCCGCTCGTGCACCTGCGCCGGCATCGAGTACCTGGAGCTGGCCCGAGGCGGCGTCGACGGCGTCGCCTTCTTCTGGGAACTGCCCTGGGACCACGCCGCCGGGCTCCTCCTGGTGACCGAGGCCGGCGGCGCGAGTCTGACGGTGACCGGTGAGCCGTTCCGTATCCCCGGAGGCAACGCGTTGCCGTTCTCCATCGCCCGCGACGCGGAGACCGCGCGGCGGATCATCGAGCTGATGGGCGCGTGATGAGCCGGACCGCAGTAGTGGACGTGGTGGTCGTCGGGGCCGGGCCGAACGGGCTGACGGCCGCGGCCGAGCTGGCCCGCGCGGGCCTGTCCGTACAGATCTACGAGGCCGAGGACACGATCGGCGGCGGCGCCAGGACCCAGGAGCTGACGCTGCCGGGCTTCCGGCACGACCCGTGCTCCGCGGTGCACCCCATGGGCGCCGGCTCGCCCGCGTTCAAGGCGCTGCCGCTGCGCGCGCACGGCCTGGAGTGGCTGCACCCCGAGCTGCCGATGGCGCACCCCTTCCCGGACGGCACGGCCGCGCTGCTGTCGCGTTCGGTGGGGGAGACCGCGGCGTCCTTCGGCGCGCACGACGCCGTCCGCTACCGGCGGCTGGTGGCCCCGTACATCGGCCACTGGAACACGATGGCCGCCGACCTGCTGCGGCCCCAGTGGCGCGGGGTACCCATCGACCCCTACCGGTTCGTCCGCTTCGGCCTGACCGGGCTGCCGCCGGTCGCCCTGCTGGCCCGGCGCTTCCGCGACCCCAAGGCCCGTGCCCTGCTGGCCGGACTGGCCGCGCACGCGATCACCCCGCTCAGCTCGCCGCTGACCGGTGCCACCGCCCTGATCTTCGCGCTGGCCGCGCACGCGGGCGGCTGGCCGATTCCACGCGGCGGCTCGCAGGCGATCTCGGACGCCCTCGCCTCGTACCTCACGGAGCAGGGCGGCGTCGTCCACACCGGTGTGACGGTGCGCAAGCTCGACGAGCTGCCGCCCGCGCGGGCCTATGTCTTCGACACGTCACCGACCGCGCTGGCCCGTATCGCCGGACTCGGCGACGCCTACCGGAACTTCAGCTACGGCCCGTCCGTCTTCAAGATCGACTACGCGCTGGACGGTCCCGTCCCCTGGAGCGCGCCCGACGCCCGCCGGGCCGGCACGGTCCACATCGGCCCGACGTACACGGAGATCGGCGACGCGCTCAACCGGGCGGTCAGCGGCCGGCCGCCGCAGACCCCCTTCCTGATCACCTCGCAGCCGACGGTCGTCGACCCGTCCCGCGCCCCGCAGGGCAAGCACGTCTTCTGGGCCTACGGCCACGTCCCGCACGGCTGGCACGGCAACGCCACCGACGCCGTCGAGCGGCAGATCGAGCGCTTCGCGCCCGGCTTCCGCGACCTCGTGCTGGCCCGCGCCGTCGCCGGTCCGGCCGAACTCGCCGCCCACAACGTCAACTACGTCGGCGGTGACATCGCCTGCGGTGCCTTCGCCGGGCTCCAGACCGTGCTGCGCCCGAAGATCGCCTGGAACCCGTACGCCACCGCCCGCCCCAACGTCTTCCTCTGCTCCTCCGCGACCCCGCCGGGCCCCGGAGTGCACGGCATGAGCGGGCACCACGCGGCCCGCTCCGTCCTCAGGTCCCTGGCGAAGCGAGCGCGCTGAGCAGCGCGGGCAGCGCCGTACCGATCGGCTCCCGCACCACTTCGGCGGCCAACTCGTCGTAGGGCGTGGGCTCCGCGTTCACGATCACCAGCCGCGCCCCGTGCTCGGCCGCGATGCCCGCCAGTGACGCGGCGGGCTGCACCCGCAGCGTCGTGCCCACGGAGAAGAACACGTCGCACGCCTTCGTGATGGCCATCGCCTGCGCCAGCACTTCGGGGTCGAGGCGCTGCCCGAACATCACCGTCGCGGACTTCAGGATCCCCCCGCACACCAGGCACGGCGGGTCCTGCTCGCCTGCCGCCACCCGCTCCAGCGCCACGTCCATGCCGCTGCGCGCATGGCACTTCGTGCAGACGACGGCGCGGGCCGTGCCGTGCAGCTCCAACACCTTGCGGTCCGGGAGCCCCGCCAACTGGTGCAGCCCGTCGACGTTCTGGGTGATGACACGGACCGGGACGCCGGACTTTTCCAGCTCCGCCACCGCGAGGTGCGCGGCGTTGGGGCGCGCGTGCCAGGTCTCTCTGTCGCGCCGCATGAGCCAGGCGCGGCGGCGGATGTCCGGGTCGGCCATGTACGTGTCGTAGGTGACGAGCTTCTCCGCACCGGGGTCGCGCCGCCACAGGCCGTTGGGGCCGCGGTAGTCCGGAATCCCCGAGTCCGTGGAGATACCGGCCCCGCTCAGGATCGCCACGAGGGGCTTGCGGTTGCTCATCTCCGCAGCGTAGGGCCCAACATGGGTGCGGACGAACGGGTTTCCGCCGCGGCCGGCCCACCGCGTTGTCGTACCCGGCGGCTACGGTTTCGGGTATGACGGATCTTCGGGTATTGCATCGGCAGGCGCTGCGGACGGCGGAAGAGATCACCGGAAGGATCGGATCGACCCGGCTGGACGTGGCCACGCCGTGCGGGGACTGGACGCTGCGGCGGCTGCTGGAGCACATGGTGGGGCAGAACCACGGCTTCGCGGCGGCGGCGCGGGGCGAGACGAAGGACCGGTCGGTGTTCGCCGACCGGCCGGTGGGGGACGACCCGGCCGGGGCGTTCGCGGCGTCGGCCGCCGATGTGGCGGCCGCCTTCAGCGAATCGGGGGTGCTGGACCGCAGGTGGTGGCTGCCGGAGGTCCGCGACGGGCGGCCCTTCCCGGCGCCGGTGGCGATCGGATTCCACTTCGTGGACACGGTGGTGCACGGCTGGGATGTCGCGCGGGCGCTCGGCGTCGACGCGAAGTTCGACCCGGAGGTGCTGGAGGCGGCGCTGCCGGTGGCCGCGGCGGTACCGGCGGGAGAGAGCCGGCTGACCGCCGGAGCGGCGTTCGGGCCCGCGGTGGCCGACGGCGGTACGGGCGATCCGCTCGACCGGATCGTCGCGATACTGGGCCGCTCCCCGCAGTGGCCGCGGGACGCCTGATCTGCCCGCAGTGGCTGCCGGGCGCCTGACGCCGTTCCGGACCCGCGGCCTGTTCCGCCTCTGGGAGTTCTCGGAGTTCTAGGAGTTGAGCAGGTCGCGGGTGTCGGCGACGAGTGCGGCCGCTGCTTCGACGGCGGCCGCCGGATCGTCGAGCCGGGTCAGAACGTCCTCGGCGCGGCTGCGGAACTCCGGGGGCGTCCCGGGGAGCGCCGCGGCGGCCGCCAGGGCGCCCTTCTCGTTGAGGCACCAGGCGCGGTGGTGCGCGTGGAGGGACTGGGTGAGGACGCCGACCGCCCGGGACAGACAGAGCGCGACATGCAGTGTGTCGCCCGCGCGGGCGGACTTGCGGGCTCCGGCCACCGAGAACTCCGCTTCCCACGCGGCGGCGACGAGCGCCGCGCGCAACGGCTCCGGATAGAGCCGGGTCTGCTCCCGCAGCGCCGTCAACTCCCCGTCCCGGTCGGCGAGTACGCGGCCCAGCGCCACCTCGCCCGGGTACGCGGGGGACCAGAAGCCGAGTGGGTGGCCGGGCTGGGTGCCGACCTCGTAGCGGCCGGCGCGGCAGTCGTCCCAGACGCGCTCGACGCGGTCGAGGTCGCGCAGGATCCAGTCGACCGGCACCCCGTCGACCGTCAGCCAGGCGCCGCCGTTCACCCAGGGTCCCCAGCCGCCGGGGCCCGCGACCTCGACGGGTCCGCCGGTGAACTCCGCGGCGAGGGCGGCCAGTGCCGCGGTGTCGGGCTCGCCCCGGTAGTACAGGCCGAGGTCCCAGTCGGAGTCCGGGCGGTGGGTGCCGCGGGCCCGGCTGCCGCCGAGCAGCACACCGGCGATACCCGGGACGCCGGCCAGCCGCTCGGCCATCGCGTGCACCGTGGAGTTCTCAGCGCCAAGGGAGGAATCGTGGGACACGTTGCCAGCCTAGAGTGGCGGCTCTAGGATTACCCACCAGTAAACTTACTCTGGAGTAAGGGTGGTGCCCGGCATGGCCGACATCGGCGATCTCGACCTCGACACGCTCGACTTCGGTACGGTCGAGCCGAAGGAATTCGCCCGCATCGTCAAGGAGCTGCCCGTCCGGCGGATCGCCGAGCTGATGAGCGGGCCGCAGCGCAAGCGCGTGCTCGACGAGGTGTTCAACCGGATGGAGACCCTCTTCAAGCCGGACGTCGCGGGGAAGCGCGACGCGCTCATCCGGTGGCGGATCACCAACGGCGACGACGCCCGCGACGTCTACGAGACGCATATCGCCGACGGCGCCTGCACGGTCTCCCGGCAGGACAGCGGCCGTGATCCGCAGCTCACCCTCACCATGGCCGCCCCGGAATTCCTCAAGCTGGCGTCGGGCAACGCCTCTGGCCCGGCGCTGTTCTTCACCCGTAAGCTCAAGATCCAGGGCGACATCCGCCTCGCCGGCGGACTGACGTACTTCTTCGACATACCGAAGGCGTGAGGGTGTAGATGCGGATACCCCGGCAAGCGGCGAGAGTCGCGGTGCTCGACCCGGCCGGAGCGATTTTCCTGCTCAGGTCGGACAACGAGGAAGTCGGCGTCCACTGGCTCATGCCCGGTGGCGGTCTCGACCCGGGGGAGACCCCCGTGCAGGGGGCGCTGCGAGAAGTGCTGGAGGAGACCGGCTGGTCGGATGTCGAGCCCGGCGCTGTGCTGTGCACCTGGGAGCACGACTTCACCCGGGCGGGTGTGCCGGTCCGGCAGTTCGAGCACATCTTCCTCGGCAGCGGCCCGCGCAGGCCGCCGACAGGTGATGTGAGCGGGGTCCACCAGGAGGACGGGATCCTGGAATGGCGCTGGTGGACCCCGGAGGAGCTCGCGGCGACGACGGAGGCGTTGTGGCCGCCGCAGCTGCCGGAGCTGCTCGCCCGGCTGCGCGACGAAGGCCCGCCGGAGCGTCCCGTCGAGCTCGGGTTCATCGCCGATGCCGGCCCCCGAGCCGTGTAGGCGCCCGGTGTTCACCACCCGGCCCACCCTCCAGGGCACCTTCGGCATGGTCTCCTCGACACACTGGCTGGCGTCGCAGTCGGCGATGGCCGTGCTGGAGGACGGGGGCAACGCCTTCGACGCTGCGGTGGCCGCCGGCTTCGTGCTGCACGTCGTCGAACCGCATCTGAACGGTCCCGCGGGCGAGGTGCCGATCCTCCTCGCCCCGGCAGGCGGTCCGGTGCGGGTGCTGTGCGGACAGGGCCCCGCCCCCGCCGGAGCGTCCGTCGGGCACTACCGGAGCCTCGGGCTCGACCTGGTGCCCGGCACCGGACTGCTGGCCGCCGCCGTGCCCGGCGCGTTCGACGCGTGGATGGTGCTGCTGCGCGACCAAGGCACCAAGTCCCCGGCCGAGGTCCTGAAGTACGCCATCGGCTACGCCGCACACGGGCATCCGGCAGTCGCGGCGATCGGCGCGACCGTGGAGGCGGTGCGAACCCTCTTCGCGACCGAGTGGACCGATTCCGCCGCGCTCTATCTGCCGGCGGGCCGGGCACCGCGGCCCGGCGTCCTGCTGCGGAACCCCGCCCTGGCCGCCACCTGGCGGCGCCTGCTGCGCGAGGCCGACGCGCAGGCGGCGGGCAGCGGGCGGGAGGAGCGGATCGAGGCCGCCCGGCGGATCTGGCGCTCGGGCTTCATCGGCGAGGCGCTGGCCGCCGCCGCGGCCCGCCCCGCGATGGACACCTCCGGCGAACGGCACGCCTCGACGCTCACCGGGGATGACCTGACCGGCTACGAGGCCCGCTACGAACCCCCGCTGACGTACGACCGGTTCGGCTGGACGGTCTGCAAACCGGGGCCGTGGAGCCAGGGCCCGGTGTTCGCGCAGCAGCTCGCCCTGCTGCCCGACGGCTTCGGCTACGAGGAGCCCGGCTACGTCCACACCCTGGTCGAAGGCGCCAAGCTCGCGATGGCCGACCGCGAGGCCTGGTACGGCGACGCCGCGGAGGTCCCGGTCGGCGCGCTGCTGTCACCCGCGTACAACGCCGGGCGCCGGGCACTGATCGGCGCCGACGCGTCCTACGAGCTGCGCCCCGGCAGCCCGGACGGACGCGCGCCCCGGCTGCCGCGCTTCACCGTCGACAGCACACCGCAGGCACCGGGCACGGGCGAACCGACCGTCGCGTCGGGCGAACCCGCCGCAGGATCTGCCGCCGGACCGACCGCCGCGCCCGACGTCGCCGCCGACGGACGCACCCGCGGCGACACCTGCCATGTCGATGTCGTCGACCGCTGGGGCAACATGGTCGCCGCCACCCCCAGCGGCGGCTGGCTGCAGTCCAGCCCGCTGATCCCGGAACTCGGCTTCCCGCTCGGTACCCGGCTGCAGATGACATGGCTGGAGGAGGGACTGCCCAACTCCCTCACGCCCGGCCGCCGTCCGCGCACCACACTGTCGCCGTCGATCGCGCTGCGCGACGGCGAACCCGTCCTGGCGTTCGGCACCCCCGGCGGCGACCAGCAGGACCAGTGGTCGCTGCACTTCTTCCTGGCCGTCGCGTTGGGCGGGCTCGGACTGCAGGAGGCGATCGACGCGCCCGGCTGGCACACCGACAGCTTCCCCGGCTCGTTCCATCCGCGTGCCATGCGGCCCGGCAGCGTCACCGTCGAGTCGCGCCTCGGTGAGCGGGCGATCGGCGAACTGCGGCGCCGCGGCCACCAGGTGACGGTCGGCGGCCCCTGGTCGGAGGGCCGGCTCTGCGCGGTCGCCCGCGACCCCGCGACGGGTGTGCTCTCCGCGGGCGCCAACCCGCGCGGCATGCAGGGCTACGCGGTCGGCCGCTGACCCGTCCTGCCGGTGTGATCCACCGCTGCCGGCGGGCCGACCCGGTGGCCGTTCTCCAGCTCAGCGGGCCCGGTGCCGGCCATCAACGCGGTGAACCCGGCGCGGATCCGGCGTTCCAGACCCGGCTGGACGAAGGTGCCGACCTGGTCGAGAGGGACCAGGTTCCAGGCGTCCAGCTCCTCCTTCTGCAGCTGGATCGCGCCGAGCTGCTCCCCGTCGAGCACCCCGCCGTCGTACAGGTACACCGCCAGCGGCGGCTGGCCGGGGCCGGTCACCCAGTCGATCGCGATGAGCGCGCCGGGGGTGATGTCCAGGCCGATCTCCTCGGTGGCCTCGCGGCGCGCACCCTGCCGGGGCGATTCGTCCTGCCCCGACTCGATCGTCCCGCCGGGCAGAATCCACTTCTTCTCGCCCTCGCGGTAGTTGGGATCCACGAGCAGCACACGGCCCGCCCCGTCACGGAACAGCACCGCCGCTCCGGCGAGGATCTTCGGCAGACCGGCGATGTATGAGGCGTAGTCCTGGGTCACGGACCCCAACCTACGCGGCTCAGACGTCGTCGAAAGGCGCGGCGTAGGCGAACGCGCCACGCAGTGCCGGATCGGCCGGATCGTAGCCGGCCAGCGTCCGGACCTGGAAGTACGGCCGCCACTCGGGCACCGCGGGGGTGATCCCGTACTCCTCGGCGAGCCGGAAACCGAACCGTCCGTAGTAGCGGGGATCGCCCAGCAGGATCACCAGCGGCGCGCCCAGCGCGTCGCAGGCGCCGAGGGCGGCGTGCCATCAGGGCCTTGCCGACGCCGGACCGCTGGTGGCCGGGAGCCACCGCCAGCGGGCCGATCGCGAGCACGGGTGTCCCGCCGACATGGCCGCGGGTGGCCAGCACATGCCCGGTCACCCGCTCCTCCTCGTCCGTCGCGACCAGCGACAGCTCGGGGAGCCACGCGTCGTCCGCCCGGAGCCGGTCGACCAGCAGCGCTTCGACGGTGCCGCTGCCGGTGGCCTGGCCGGGCTTGGTGAACGCGGCGGCGATGACGTCGCGGATCGCGTCGATGTCGGTGGGTCGCTCACGTCGGATCAGCACCGGCGAACTGTTGCGCACCGCGCCCGGCCGCCGCAAACGAATATGCCCGGCGGGCGTGTCACGGGCCGTCCACGGCCTTCAGCTGGACCCGGACGCCCTCGGCGTCGGGGTGGTTCAGCGTGTCCAGCAGTTCCAGGGGCTGCCGCCAGGCCTCCCGTGCGCCGGTCGGATCGCCGGCGGCGAGCCGGGTCTCGCCGAGGTCGGTCAGCGCCAGGGACTCGTAGAACGGGTCGCCCACCTCGCGGCACCCCTCGGCGGACCGCAGAAAGCGGCCGGCCCCGCCAGAGCTCCAGCGCCCTCGCGCACTCCAGGCGCACGCTCTCCCGGTCGTGCCGCGGCCTGTCCCCGGCGGTGCTCGGCGCCCGGTACGGAGGGGCGGGAGCGTGCTCCCGTGCCATGCCGTCACCGTTCAGGACATCCCGCTATGGTCGTGAATCTTGTGGTTTGCGGGGGTGGCGCGCTGGACCGGCCATGGGCAGGCGGCCGATGGCGGGATATGGTCCGAGCGGCGCGATGTTCCGTATCGGATGGGGAGTAAACGTGTCCGACGCTGCAAGACACACAACGGGGCGCGTGCTGATCGCCGCCGACAAGTTCAAGGGTTCGCTGACCGCGGTGCAAGTCGCCGAGCACGTCACGGCCGGCCTGCTGCACGTGGTGCCGGGGCTGACGGTCGAGTCGCTGCCGGTCGCCGACGGCGGTGACGGCACCGTCGACGCGGCGGTCGCGGCCGGCTTCGAGCGCCGTGAGCTCCAGGTGACCGGGCCGCTGGGCGAGCCCGTGACCGCCACGTACGCCGTACGTGACACCACCGCCGTGGTCGAGATGGCCGAGGCCTCCGGCCTGCGGCACCTGCCGGAGGGCGTCTTCGCGCCGCTCACGGCCACCACCCACGGCACCGGCGAGCTGCTGCGCGCCGCGCTGGACGACGGTGCGCGCACCATCGTGCTCGGCGTCGGCGGCAGCGCCACCAACGACGGCGGGGCCGGCATGCTCGTCGCGCTCGGGGCCCGTCTGCTCGACGCGGACGGAGCGCCGGTCGGTCCCGGCGGCGGGGCGCTGGCCGCCCTCGCCACCGCGGACCTCTCCGGGCTCGACCCGCGGCTGGCCGACACCGAGGTGGTGCTCGCCAGCGACGTCGACAACCCGCTGCTCGGCCCGAAGGGCGCCGCGGCCGTCTACGGTCCGCAGAAGGGCGCCACCGAGCAGGACGTGGCCACCCTCGACGCCGCCCTCGGACGGTTCGTCGAGGTGCTCACCGAGGCCCGTGGCTCCGCCGCGGCGAATGCCGCGGAGGCACCGGGCGCCGGCGCCGCGGGCGGTATCGGCTATGGAGCGCTCGTCGGACTCGACGCCGCCTTCCGGCCCGGTATCGACGTCATGCTCGACGTCCTCGGCTTCGCCGAGGCGCTGGACCGCGCCGACCTGGTGATCACCGGGGAGGGCTCGCTCGACGAGCAGACCCTGCACGGCAAGGCCCCGGTCGGCGTCGCGCAGGCCGCCCGCGCCCGCAACATCGACGTCGTCGCCGTCTGCGGCCGGCTCGCCCTGGCCCCCGGCGCTCTCGGCGGAGCCGGCATCCGCCGCGCCTACGCCCTGACCGACATCGAGCCGGACCCGGCCGTCTGCATGGCACAGGCCGGCCCCCTCCTGGAGCGCGTCGCCCAGGCCCTGGCCCGGGACTTCCTGGCGCCGTAACGCAACGCGGCAAGGGCGGGCCGGAAAACCTCCGGCCCGCCCTTACTGCTGTCCGCCCCTCAGCCGCGCAGCTGGACGGCGGAGAACCATGGGCGAGGAACGCGAAGGGCCCCGGGCGGATCGCCCGGGGCCCTTCGTTGCTGTACCGCGCGCTCGGCGGCGGCGCCGTCACTGCTCGGCGCGTGCCTCACGGCGGTTGTTACGGAACGTGTTCACCCGTCGCGTGGTCGCGAAGAGCGGGATGACCGCCGCGGCGACGATCTGGAGCGCCGCACCGGTCTGGAGCAGCAGGTGCCCGCCCGGTACGTCCAGCGTCCAGGCCGCGAGGCAGCCCATGCTGATGAAGATCCAGGCCAGCGTGATCAGCGCGAGCCGACCGCGGGGCTTGGGGTACTCGACGCGGCTCATCATCAGCCATGCCACACCCACGATCGCCAGCAGCGTCGGGATGAACGGCAGCTCCAGCAGGACGACGGAGACGACCGTCATCGCGCCGAAGGGGCTCGGCATGCCCTGGAAGACCCCGTCCCGCACCGTGGTGCAGGAGAAGCGCGCGAGTCTGAGGACCACGGCGAGCAGCACCACGACGGCGGCCACCGCCGAGACCCGGCCGTGCGCGTCGTCCGCGACCAGCCCCCACACCACCACGAAATACGCTGGCGCGAGGCCGAAGCTGATCAGGTCGGACAGGTTGTCGAGCTCCGCCCCCATCGCCGAGCTGCGGAGCTTGCGCGCCACCAGCCCGTCCAGGAGGTCGAAGACGGACGCCATCAGCATGAGGGTCACGGCCGTCGCGGCGTTGTGCCGCGCCATGCCGCCGTCGGCGGTGCCCATGAGGTGCGGCACCAGCACTCCGGTGGTCGTGAAGTACACGGCCATGAATCCGCAGATGGCGTTACCGAGAGTGAGGGTGTCCGCGATGGAGAGCCGGGTCGAGAGTGGGAGGTCGTCGACCTCTTCCTCCAGCTCGGTCACCCAGGGGGCCTGTGTGTCGGGATCAATCACGGTCAAGACGAGTCACCCCAGCCATGGTGGTCTGGCCGACCTCGACATCGGGCAGGACGCCCTCCGGGAGGTAGATGTCGACGCGGGAGCCGAAGCGGATCAGACCGATGCGCTCGCCCTGCTCGACCTTGGTGCCCGAGGGCACGTAAGGAACGATGCGGCGGGCCACAGCGCCGGCGATCTGCACCATCTCGATGTCGCCGAGTTCGGTGTCGAAGTGCCAGACAACGCGTTCGTTGTTCTCGCTCTCCTTGTTGAACGCCGGAACGAATCCGCCGGGGATGTGCTCCACGGAGGTGACGGTGCCCGCGAGCGGTGCGCGGTTCACATGGACGTTCAGTGGGCTCATGAAGATCGCGACGCGGGTGCGCCCGTCCTTCCACGGCATGATGCTCTGCACCACGCCGTCGGCCGGTGAGATCACCCGGCCCTGAGCGATCTCTCGCTCAGGGTCACGGAAGAACCACAGCATGCCCGCCGCCAGGGCGGTGGTGGGTACGGCCACGGTCGCCCAGCGCCCGGAGCGGCGGGCGCGGGTAAGGCTGACCGCCGCGGCGGCGACGGTCGGGAGGAGCCACGGCGACGCTCCGCGCGCGAGGCGGACCCGGCCGCGAGGTGCAGAGGAATGGCTGTGGGGCATGGAAGACCTTCGTAGCGGAGGGTGCCGCAAGATGGTTCTGGGGACGGCGGCTTTACCAAGATGGTATCGGTTGCCACCCACAACTCGGCAAGCGCGAGGGCGAGTCGATGGCCGGTAAGCGATGACTCGGTGTGACCTTCACCTCGGATATATCGCTTATATCAGGACATTTAACCCTGGATACGATACTCCTCCAGGAGCCTGCGGCCAATGATCATTTTCTGGATCTCAGCGGTTCCTTCACCAATGAGGAGCATCGGGGCCTCCCGGTAGAGCCGCTCGATCTCGTACTCCTTGGAGAAGCCGTACCCGCCGTGGATGCGGAAGGCGTCCTCCACGACCTCCTTGCAGTACTCCGAGGCCAGGTACTTCGCCATGCCGGCCTCGAGGTCGTTGCGGTGCCCTGAGTCCTTCTTGCGGGCCGCGTTGACCATCATCGCGTGCGCGGCCTCGACCTTGGTCGCCATCTCGGCGAGCTTGAAGGAGATCGCCTGGTGCTCGATGATCGGCTTGCCGAAGGTGTGGCGTTGTTGCGCGTAGGAGATCCCGAGTTCGAACGCGCGCTGTGCGACTCCGCAGCCGCGCGCCGCCACATTGACCCGGCCGACCTCGACGCCGTCCATCATCTGATAGAAGCCACGACCGCTCTGACCTCCGAGAACGCGGTTCGACGGGATCCTGACGTCCTCCAGGATCATCTCCGTCGTGTCGACGCCCTTGTAGCCCATCTTCTCGATTTTGCCGGGCACGGTGAGGCCCGGAACCGTCGGATTCGGACCGAAGCCCGGCTCCTTCTCGATGAGGAAGGTCGTCATCGACTTGTGCGGCTTGGCCGCCGCTTCCTCCGGGGACAGGCCCTCGTCGGTCTTGCAGAGCACGGCCACCAGGTTGGACGAACCGCCGTTCGTCAGCCACATCTTCTGGCCGTTGATGACGTAGTCGTCGCCGTCCCTGACGCCCTTGGTGCGGATCGCGGACACATCGGAACCCATGCCGGGCTCCGACATCGAGAACGCGCCACGCACCTCACCGGCCGCCATCCGGGGCAGGAAGTACTCCTTCTGCTCCTGCGTTCCGTGCTGCTTGAGCATGTAGGCGACGATGAAGTGAGTGTTGATAATTCCGGAAACACTCATCCATCCCCGGGCAATCTCCTCGACCGTGAGGGCGTATGTGAGAAGAGACTCACCAAGACCCCCGTACTCCTCGGGAATCATCAGCCCGAAGATGCCAAGTTCCTTGAGGCCCTCAACGATTTCGGTGGGGTACTCGTCGCGGTGTTCCAGCTCCGTCGCGACCGGCAGGATCTCCTTGTCCACGAAGCTGCGGACCGTGGAGAGGATCTCCCGCTGGACGTCGGTCAGCCCGTCGGTGTGAGCAAGACGAGTCATGTCACTTCTCCTGCAGCTCGGGGCGGCCGGGCTGCTCGCCGCCGCGTTCCTTGATGTACGTGGCGGTGGGGACCATGACCTTGCGGCGGAAGACGCACACCATGGTGCCGTCCTGCTTGTAGCCCTTGGTCTCGACGTGGACGATGCCGCGGTCGTCCTTCGACTTGGACGGCCACTTGTCCAGGACGGTGGTCTGCCCGTAGATGGTGTCGCCGTGGAACGTCGGTGCCACGTGCTTGAGCGACTCGACCTCCAGGTTGGCGATCGCCTTGCCCGACACGTCCGGCACGGACATGCCCAGCAGCAGGGAGTAGATGTAGTTCCCCACCACGACGTTCTTGCCGAAGTCGGTGGTGTTCTCGGCGTAGTTCGCGTCCATGTGGAGCGGGTGGTGGTTCATCGTGAGGAGGCAGAAGAGATGGTCGTCGTACTCGGTGACCGTCTTTCCGGGCCAGTGCTTGTAGACAGCACCGACCTCGAACTCTTCGTAAGTGCGACCGAACTGCACCGTCATACCTCCAACTTGTTCGCGAGCCGGATCTCGTCCACGATCCGCCCGATGATCTCAGTGATACCGAAGTCCTTCGGGGTGAACACCGCCGCCACCCCGGCGGCCCGCAGCGCCGCCGCGTCCGCCGGGGGGATGATCCCGCCGGCGATCACCGGTACGTCGTCCACCCCGGCCCTGCGGAGCCGGTCCAGCACGTCCGGCACGAGTGCCGCGTGCGAACCGGACAGGATCGACAGGCCCACGCAGTGCACATCCTCGGCCACGGCCGCGGACACGATCTGCTCGGGGGTGAGCCGGATGCCCTGGTAGACCACCTCGAAGCCCGCGTCGCGGGCCCGTACGGCGATCTGCTCGGCGCCGTTGGAGTGCCCGTCGAGACCCGGCTTGCCGACCAGCAGCCGGAGCTTGCCGCTGCCGAGTTCGGCGGCGGTCGCGGCGACCTTGCGGCGGACCTCGGCCAGCGGGGTGCCCGCCTCGGCGGTGACCGCCACCGGGGCGCTGCTGACGCCCGTGGGGGCGCGGAACTCGCCGAAGACGTCCCGCAGCGCCCAGGACCACTCGCCGGTCGTGACACCGGCGCGTACGCAGGCCAGTGTCGCGGCCATCAGGTTCTCACTGCCCGCCGCCGCGGCTTTCAGCGCCGCCACCGACTCCTGGGCGCGCTGCTCGTCGCGGTTGTCCCGCCAGGTGTGCAGCGCGCTCACGACGCGCGCCTCGTTGGCCGGGTCGACGGTCATGATGGCGGTGTCGAGGTCCGCGGTGAGCGGGCTGGGCTCGGTGCCCTGGTACGAGTTGACCCCGACGATCTTCTCCTCGCCCGACTCGATGCGGGCGCGCCGCTCGGCGTGCGAGGAGACGAGCGCCGACTTCAGATAGCCGGACTCGACGGCGGCCATGGCGCCGCCCATCTTCTCGATGCGCTCCATCTCGGCCGTCACCAGCTCCATGAGCTCGGTGACCTTGGCCTCGATGACATGGCTGCCGTCGAAGATGTCCTCGTACTCCAGCAGGTCGCTCTCATGGGCGAGCACCTGCTGGATGCGCAGGCTCCACTGCTGGTCCCAGGGCCGGGGCAGACCCAGCGCCTCGTTCCAGGCGGGAAGTTGCACGGCGCGGGCGCGGGCGTCCTTGGAGAGGGTGACGGCCAGCATCTCCAGGACGATGCGCTGGACGTTGTTCTCCGGCTGGGCCTCGGTCAGCCCCAGCGAGTTGACCTGCACGCCGTAGCGGAACCGGCGCTGCTTGGCGTCCTCGATGCCGTAGCGCTCCCGGGTGACGGTGTCCCAGAGCCGGCCGAAGGCCCGCATCTTGCACATTTCCTCGATGAAGCGGACACCCGCGTTCACGAAGAAGGAGATCCGGGCCACCACCTCGCCCCGGCGGTCCTCCGGGATCTGCCCGGAGGCGAACACCGCGTCCAGGACGGCGATCGCGGTGGACATCGCGAAGGCGATCTCCTGGACCGGTGTGGCCCCGGCCTCCTGCAGGTGGTAGCTGCAGATGTTGATCGGGTTCCACTTGGGGATGTTGTTGACCGTGTACGTGATCATGTCGGTGGTCAGCCGCAGGGAGGGGCCGGGCGGGAAGACGTGCGTCCCGCGCGACAGGTACTCCTTGACGATGTCGTTCTGCGTCGTCCCCTGGAGCTTGGTGATGTCCGCGCCCTGCTCCTCGGCGACCACCTGATACATCGCCAGCAGCCACATGGCGGTGGCGTTGATGGTCATCGAGGTGTTCATCCCCTCCAGGGGGATGTCCTGGAAGAGCCGACGCATGTCACCGATGTGCGAGACCGGGACGCCGACCCGGCCGACCTCGCCGCGGGCGAGGATGTGGTCGGGGTCGTACCCGGTCTGGGTCGGCAGGTCGAACGCGACGGACAGGCCGGTCTGCCCCTTCGCGAGGTTGTTCTTGTACAGCTCGTTGGACGCCTCGGCGGTGGAGTGGCCGGCGTACGTCCGCATGAGCCACGGACGGTCTTTTTCGCGTCGCGGCATCAGACGTTCCGGAAGCGGTTGATCGCCGGCAGGTGCTGTGCCCGCATTTCGTGGTCGGTGACGCCGAGACCCTCCTGCGGGGCCAGCGCCAGGACGCCGACCTTGCCCTGGTGCAGGTTGCGGTGCACGTCGAACGCGGCCTGGCCGGTCTCCTCCAGGGAGTACGTCTTCGACAGCGTCGGGTGGATCTTGCCCTTGGCGACCAGCCGGTTGGCCTCCCAGGCCTCGCGGTAGTTCGCGAAGTGCGAGCCGACGATCTTCTTGAGCGACATCCACAGGTAGCGGTTGTCGTACTCGTGCATGTAGCCCGAGGTCGAGGCGCAGGTGGTGATGGTGCCGCCCTTGCGCGTGACGTAGACGCTGGCGCCGAAGGTCTCCCGGCCGGGGTGCTCGAAGACGATGTCGATGTCCTCGCCGCCGGTCAGCTCGCGGATGCGCTTGCCGAAGCGCTTCCACTCCTTGGGGTCCTGGGTGTGCTCGTCCTTCCAGAATTTGTAGCCCTCGGCGCTGCGGTCGATGATCGCGGTCGCGCCCATCGAGCGGCAGATGTCCGCCTTCTGCTCACTGGAGACCACGCAGATCGGGTTGGCGCCGCCGGCCAGCGCGAACTGGGTGGCGTACGAGCCGAGTCCGCCGGACGCGCCCCAGATGAGGACGTTGTCGCCCTGCTTCATGTCGGCGCCGTTGCGGGACACCAGCTGGCGGTAGGCGGTGGAGTTCACCAGGCCGGGAGCGGCGGCCTCCTCCCAGCTGAGGTGCGCGGGCTTGGGCATCAGCTGGTTGGACTTGACGAGCGCGATCTCGGCGAGACCGCCGAAGTTGGTCTCGAAGCCCCAGATGCGCTGCTCGGGGTCGAGCATCGTGTCGTTGTGGCCGTCGGAGGACTCCAGCTCGACGGAGAGGCAGTGCGCCACGACCTTGTCGCCGGGGTGCCAGGCGTTGACGCCGGGTCCGGTGCGCAGGACGACGCCCGCGAGGTCGGAGCCGATCACGTGGTAGGGCAGGTCGTGCCGCTTGCTGAGCGGCGAGAGCTTCCCGTACCGCTCCAGGAACGAGAACGTGGAGACCGGCTCGAAGATCGAGGTCCACACGGAGTTGTAGTTGACCGAGCTGGCCATGACGGCGACAAGGGCCTCACCGGGACCGAGTTCGGGGACCGGCACATCGTCCAGGTGCAGGGACTTGCGCGGGTCCTTGTCACGGCTGTCGAGGCCGGCGAACATCTCGGCCTCGTCCTTGTGGACGGTGATGGCGCGGTACGACTCGGGCAGCGGCAGGGCCGCGAAGTCGGCGGCCGAGCGGTCCGAGTTGTCCGAGCTGTCCGACGCGAGAATCGCGTCCAGAATTTCCTTCACGGGGTGCCTCCGGCGAAGCGCGACGTAGATACGTTTGAGGGAACGTCGGCGAGGGCTGACGGGTGACTGGTGCCGTCGGTTCGGCGGGGGTACTGCTCCCGTGACGGTCGCACGGGTGGAACCGGTGCGCGCGGTGGCGCGGTGGTTCCCCCGGACGGGATCCGGGGGTGCCTGTGACGCAGGCGTCCGGGCCTTTGGGGACAGACGGCGTGCGTGGGATAAACGTGCCGCCCGCCCGGACACTCCCCCAGCTACCGCTGGGAGGTGCCCCCAACGTTATGGCACGGGGTGCCACTCGTAAAGACACTGCGTGCCAACAATTTCTCTCAAGTGTCATCCCGGCGCCACAAACGAGCAACAGCGGCCGCCCGGATCACCCGGACGGCCGCTGTTCCCTACCTCTGCGGGGGCTCGGCGGGCGGTCAGCCGCCCCGCAGCGCCCGCTCGATGATCCGCATCACCTCGGCGGGCGAGGCGTCCGTACGCGCCACCGTGACCATGACCTCGCCGGTCTGCGAGACCGCCGCGGCGGGCGCCGAAGGAGGCCCCGCCGGCCGCCTGACCCCTATGCCGGTGCCGAACGTCGCCTTGATCACGTCGAAGGCGTGGTCCAGCTGCGCCTCCACGTCCCCCTTGCCGCCGGCCCGCAGCCAGCGCCGCAGCACATGGTTGTGCGCCGCCACCACGGCCGACGCGGCGACCTCGGCGAGCAGCGGGTCGTCGTCGCCGTCATGGTGCGCCGACTCGTCGAAGTGGCCCAGCAGATAACGGGTGAAGAGCCGCTCGTAGCGGGCCACAGAAGCGATCTCGCGCTCCCGCAGCGTCGGCACCTCACGGGTCAGCCGGTACCGCTCCACGGAGACCTCGGGGGACTCCGCGTACATCCGCAGCACCTCGGTGATGCCGCGGCACACGGTGTCCAGCGGGTGCTCATGCGGTTCCGCGGAGTCCAGGACGGCCTGGACCCGCACCAGCGTGTCGTCGTGGTCCGGGAAGATCGCCTCTTCCTTGGACCGGAAGTGCCGGAAGAACGTCCTGCGGGCCACCCCGGCCGCCGCCGCGATGTCGTCGACGGTCGTCGCCTCGTACCCCCGGGACGCGAACAGGTGCATCGCGGACGCGGCGAGGTCCTGCCGCACCCGGTGGCGCTGGGCGGCGGCACGGCGGCCGTTCGCCGTAGCCGGCGCGGGGCCTTCTGCGGTGGTCTTCGTCGCGGACTTGAGGGGCTGGGCCATACGTGGAACGTACTCCATGGCCGGGCCCGCGCGGGACGTACGGGGCGGCCGGGACGGCCCCCGCGGGCCGAGCAGACCGCCCCAGCCGCCCTCATGATCAGCGCCGGGCATACTCGCGGAAGCCGCGGCCCGTCTTGCGGCCGAGGCACCCCGCCGACACCAGGTGCTCCAGCAGCGGCGAGGGCGCCAGGCCCGGGTCGCGGAACTCCTTGTGCAGCACCTGCTCGATCGCCAGGGACACATCCAGTCCGACGACGTCCAGCAGCTCGAACGGGCCCATCGGGTACCCGCCGCCGAGCTTCATGGCGGTGTCGATGTCCGCCACCGTCGCGTAGTTCTCCTGGACCATCTTCACGGCGTTGTTCAGGTACGGGAACAGCAGGGCGTTGACGATGAAGCCGGCCCGGTCCCCGCAGTCCACGGCGTGCTTGCGCACCTTCCCGCACACCTCTCGGACGGTGGCGTGCACATCGTCCGAGGTCAGGACGGTACGGACCACCTCGACGAGCTTCATCGCGGGCGCCGGGTTGAAGAAGTGCATCCCGATCACGTCCCGCGGGCGCGAGGTCGCGCGGGCGATGACGATGACGGGCAGCGAGGACGTCGTGGTGGCGAGCACCGCACCGGGCTTGCACACCTCGTCCAGCGCGGTGAAGAGCGCCTGCTTGACGGCGAGGTCCTCGGCGACGGCCTCGACGGCCAGGTCCACGTCGCCGAAGGCGTCGTACGAGCCGGCCGGCGTCACCCGGGCGACGGCCGCGTCGCGCTGCTCCTGCGTCAGCCGCCCCTTGGCGACCGAGCGGTCCAGCGACTTGGCCAGCTTGGCGACGGCCTGGTCGGCCTTCTCCTGCGAGCGGGCGGCCAGCACGACGTCGTAACCGGCCTTCGCGAACACCTCGGCGATACCGGTCGCCATGGTGCCGGATCCGGCGACGCCCACGCTGCGGACGTCACGGCCCGCGACACCGGCGGTCCCTGCGGTGTCCGGGGTCGAGGCGTCGGTGACGACGACCTCGCTGCCGGGAGCCTCGTAGGTGTAGAAACCGCGGCCCGACTTGCGGCCGGACAGACCGGCGGCGGCCAGCTGGCCGAGGATCGGGGCGGGCGCGTGCAGCCGGTCGTGGGACGCCTCGTACATCGCCTCCAGGACGGTCTGCGCGGTGTCGATGCCGATCAGGTCGAGCAGCGCCAGCGGGCCCATCGGCAGGCCGCAGCCGAGCCGCATCGCCGCGTCGATGTCCTCGCGGGTCGCGTACTTCGACTCGTACATCGCCGCGGCCTGGTTGAGATAGCCGAACAGCAGGCCGTCGGCGATGAAGCCGGGGCGGTCGCCGACGGGGACCGGCTCCTTGCCGAGCGCGCGCACCAGCGCGGTCACCGAGGCGGTCGCCTCCGGCGAGGTCAGGACGGTGGAGACCACCTCGACCAGTTTCATGGCGGGTGCCGGGGCGAAGAAGTGCAGGCCGAGGACGCGGTCCGGGCGCGTGGTGTGCGAGGCCAGCCGGGTCACCGACAGGGCGTTGGTGCCCGTCGCGATGATGGCGTCCGGCTTCACGATCAGGTCGAGCGCCTCGAAGACCGCCTGCTTGGCCTCGAACTGCTCGTTCACGACCTCGATGACCAGATCGGCCTCGGCGGCCGCCTGCAGGTCGGGGAAGGTGCGGAACCGCGCGAGGGTGTCGGCGCGCTCGGCCTCGGTGATCCGGCCGCGCTCGACGGCACGCGCCGTGGACTGGTCCAGCGCCGTGACAGCCGTGCGGGCGGCGGTGTCGCTGGTGTCGATGCCGATGACCTCATGGCCGGCGCGGGCCATGACCTCGGCGATTCCGGCGCCCATGGTGCCGAGGCCGACGACGGCGACGGTGGGCAGGGCGAGGGAGGGCAGGGGACTGCTGCTGGACGGACGGTCCATCGCGAAACTCCAGATGCTGAGGAGACCGCTGCTGCCGGGAGGCGCGCGCGGCTGAGGAGTTGGTGGAGTCGCGGGCCACGGAGAAGGGGTGGATGCCCGCATGAGGGTGAAGGGCGGGCCCTGTCCCGGGGCCGCGCCGCGATGGTGCCGAACCGACGTGAAGTGTTGCGTGCTGCTGAGCGGTGGTGCGTGCCCGGAACACGTACGGGTGGTGCGTTCCGGGCTGTGCGCGGCGGCTGCGTCACCAGGCTGCCGTGCACGTTGGTCCGAGGGTAACCGGCCGGTAACCTACGCGCCAGACCACCGCCCATGTGATCTGTACCGCGTACAGATGAGCGCGCCGTAGGCTGAGCGGGTGGATTCCGCAGCGCGCGACGAACTGGCCGGCGTACTCACCGCACCGGGGCAGCCCCTCGAAGTCAGGGAGGCCGCCGCCGTGGCCCTGGCCGCCGCAGGGGACCGGAGGGCCTTCGAAACCCTCGCCCTGCTGCTCAACTACCGTGAGCCGGAACGGGCCGAGAACGCGGCCCGGGCGCTCGCCCTGCTGGGGGACCCGCGCACCGCGCGGGCCGCCGCCGCGCTCGCGACCAATCCGCTCCGGGTCGCCTACGCCGTACCGCCGATCCGGCTGCTCGTCCAATTGAGGGCGCCGGAATCCGTCCCCGCGCTCATCGAGACCCTGGACCGGCTGCTGGCCGAGCAGACCCTCGGCTGGGACGCCGTTCCCGCCTGCGTGGAGGGGCTCGGCGAGCTCGGCGACCCCCGGGCGGCGACCGTACTGCGGGCCGCGTGCGCGCATCCCCGGCTGCGCACGGCCGCCGTCGCGGCCCTCGAGCGGATCGGCGGCTACGAGGCGGACGCGTCCGGCGCGCGCGCCGCGTCCGACGAGGCGCCGCGGACGTAGCGCACCTCGCGCAGGAACACGTCGCCGTAGTCCTCCTGCTGTTCGGCGCCGTCGGGCACGAAGCCGGCCTTCTCGTAGAAACGGCGGGCGCGCGCGTTGTCGGCCAGCACCCAGAGCCGCAGACGCGGGAAGTCGCGGTCCGCGGCGCGGGCCAGCACCGCACCGATGAGCGCGCGGCCCGCGCCGGTGCCGATCCGGTCCGGGCGGACGTAGATCGCGTACAGCTCGCCGTCGCCCGGCTCGGCGTCGTCGCCCCGGTACGGGCCGTGGGCGGCCCAGCCGGTGACCTCGGTCCCGTCGGCCGACACGAGGTTCTCCACCCGGCCGGTGTCGTGGGCGAACCACTCGCGGCGCCGGGCCGCGTCCTCCGGCGCCGACATCGCGTCGAGGTACCCCTGCGGCACGATGCCGGCGTACGCGCTCTGCCAGCCGCGCACCCGGATCGCGGAAACGGCGTCGATGTCGTCGCCGGTCATCACTCGAACATCGGTCATGGGCAGGAGATTAGAGCAGCGACAGCTGGGTCGGTCCCTCGACCTCCACCGGGGCGGCGGCGGGCGGCGGGACGGCCCGAAGGGCGTTGGACCGGGCCGGGCCGATGCCGAACTCCGTGGCGAACTCGTGCACTTGGCGGGTGATGCGCCGCTGGTACCACGTGGGGGCGTACGAACCGTCCGCATAGAGCGCCTTGTAGCGGCTGAGCAGCCGCGGATGGTGCACGGAGAGCCAGGCCAGGTACCACTCGCGGGCGCCCGGCCGCAGATGCAGCACGAGCGGGGTGACGGAGGTGGCCCCGGACCGCGCGATGGCGCGCACGGTATCGCGCAGCTGCTCGGGGGAGTCGCTGAGATACGGCAGGACGGGCGCCATCAGGACGCCGCAGCGGATCCCGTTCCCGTTCAGCGTCCGGCAGACCTCCAGCCGCTTGCCGGGGGACGGCGTACCGGGCTCGACGGTGCGCCACAGCTCGCGGTCGAGGAAGCCGACGGAGACCGCGATGGAGACCTCGGTGACCCGGGCCGCCTGCCGCAGCAGGTCCAGATCGCGCAGGATCAGCGAGCCCTTGGTGAGGATCGAGAACGGATTGGCGTGGTCGCGCAGCGCGCCGATGATGCCGGGCATGAGCTGGTAGCGGCCCTCGGCCCGCTGGTAGCAGTCCACGTTGGTGCCCATGGCGATGTGCTGCCCCTGCCAGCGCGGCCCGGCGAGCTCCTTGCGGAGCAGTTCGGGCGCGTTCACCTTGACGATGATCTGCGAGTCGAAGTCGAGACCGGTGTCGAGGTCCAGATAGCTGTGCGTCTTGCGGGCGAAACAGTAGACGCAGGCGTGGCTGCATCCCCGGTACGGGTTGACCGTCCAGTCGAACGGCATCTGCGAGGCGCCCGGCACGCGGTTCACGATCGACCGGGCCCGTACCTCGTGGAAGGTGATGCCGCGGAATTCGGGGGTGTCGAAGGTCCGGGTGACCACGTCCGTCCCGAACAGTGCGGGCGTGGTGGCGGTGGCGGCCTCGTCGCGGCCCAGGTTGTCCCAGCGCATGACGCCCTCCTCAGTAGCTCCTCCATAGAATAGAACACATATTCGGTTAGCGCGTGTGGTTGGCTTGCCCGGCACATGCGGGCACGGACCGGAGGAGAAGAAATGGCGCAGGTCGAGGCCACCACCCAGCGGGTCATCGAAGCGGAACCGGAGCGGGTGTACGACGCTCTCGCGGACTACGCGGGCACCAGGAAGACCCTGCTCCCCGAGCAGTTCAGCGAGTACGAGGTCCGCGAGGGCGGCAGCGGCGCCGGCACGCTGGTGCACTGGAAGCTGCAGGCGACCAGCAAGCGGATCCGCGACTGCCTCTTCGACGTCACCGCGCCGACCACCGGACAGCTGGTCGAGGCCGACCGCAACTCGTCCATGGTCACCACGTGGACGGTGACCCCGGCGGGTGCCGGCCGGTCCAGGGTCGTCTCCACCACCACCTGGGACGGCGCCGGCGGCATCGGCGGCTTCTTCGAGCGGACCTTCGCGCCCAAGGGACTCGGGCGCATCTACGACGAGGTGCTCGCGAAGCTGGCCGCCGAGGTCGAGGCGGCCGAGTAACCGTCGTGCCGTCTGAGCCCCGTCCGGGTTCGATCGTTCACTGATACGGGTGGTTCTGCATCGCTTCGGAGAATCGTCGCGCTTGTTCGTCGTTGTCGCTTAATGCGGGAAATGGGCGACGAGGCAGGCGCGACGAGGGGAGCGGCACGTGGGCGGAACCACTCTGGCCGAACGGGCCGGAAGGTCCGGACGGGCCGAACCGGCGGACGGCGCGGCATCGACCGGCCCTGAACCGGCCGATGCCCCGCCGCCCGGCGCGGACGGCCCGTCCGGTTCGGCCACCGGCATTCCGCCGGCCGACCTGACCCCGCGCAGAGTGCGGCTGGTCTTCCTCGGCCTGATGCTCACACTGCTGCTCGCCGCCCTCGACCAGATGATCGTGGCGACCGCCCTCCCGAAGATCGTCGGAGAGCTGCACGGCCTGGAGAAGATGTCCTGGGCCGTCACCGCCTACCTGCTCGCGTCGACCATCGGCCTGCCGATCTACGGCAAGCTCGGCGACCTCTTCGGCCGCAAGCGGGTCTTCCAGTTCGCGATCATCGTCTTCGTCATCGGCTCCGCGCTGGCCGGCTGGTCGCGCACCATGGACCAGCTGATCGCCTTCCGCGCGGTTCAGGGCGTCGGCGGCGGCGGGCTCATGATCGGTGTGCAGGCGATCATGGCGGACATCGTCCCGCCCCGCGAACGCGGCCGCTACATGGGCCTGATCGGCGCCGCCTACGGGGTCGCGTCCGTCGCCGGACCGCTGCTCGGCGGCTTCTTCACCGACCACACCTCATGGCGCTGGTGCTTCTACATCAACGTGCCGTTCGGCCTGTTCACCCTCGCCCTCATCACCGTCGTGCTGCGGCTGCCCCGCCCCACGATCCGGCCCCGCCTCGACGTGCTGGGAGCGCTGCTGCTCGCGGCCGGCTCCACCTGTCTGGTGCTGCTGACCAGTTGGGGCGGCACCACCTACGCGTGGCGCTCGGAGATGATCGTCGGACTCGGCGCGGGCGCCGTCGTCAGCGCCGTGCTCTTCGTCCTGACCGAACACTTCGCGGCCGAACCCGTCATCCCGCTGCGGCTGTTCCGTGACGGCATCTTCAACGTCACCGCGCTGGTCGGCGCGGTCGTCGGCGTCGCGCTCTTCGGCGCCGCCAGCTATCTGCCGACCTTCCTGCAGATGGTCGACGGCGCCAGCGCCACCGGCTCCGGGCTGCTGATGCTCCCGATGATGCTCGGCGTCGTCCTCGCCTCCGTCGCCTCCGGCCAGCTGATCAGCAGGACCGGCCGCTACAAGATCTTCCCGCGGCTCGGCGGCGCGCTCTCCGCGCTCGGCATGTGGCTGCTGTCCCTGCTGGACGCGGGCACCTCCCGGGTCGAGTACAGCGCCTTCATGGCGGTGCTCGGCCTCGGTATCGGACTCGTGCTGCCGGTCCTGGTGCTCGCCGTGCAGAACTCGGTGCGGCCGGCCGACATCGGCGCCGCCACCAGCGCCAACAACTACTTCCGGCAGATCGGTGGATCCGTCGGCGCGGCCGTCTTCGGCACGCTCTTCGCCAACCGGCTGGCCGACCAGCTCGCCGTCGAACTCCCGCGCGGCGCGCACCTGCCGGACCCCCAGTCGATCACCCCGCAGCTGGTGCACACGCTGCCCGCCGCACTGCGCGACGGCTACGTCCAGGCGTACGCCGCAGCCATGCCGCGGATCTTCCTGTACCTGGTGCCGGTGCTCGTCCTCGGCTTCCTGCTCGCATTCCTCCTGAAGGAGAAACCCCTGGTGACCCAGCATGGTCCCGTCTCCGATCCCGCCGTCCCCCCGGCCAGGACGGCCGCCGGCCGGACCGCCGACGCCGGGGGAGTCCCGGTCTGCGGCACCGTGCAGCACTCCGACGGCACCTCGGTGGGCCGGGCCGCGCTCACCCTGATCGACGTCACCGGCCGGCAGATCGGCCGCGGCGCGACCGGTGAGGACGGACGGTACGCGCTGAGCACCCCCGGCACCGGCAGCTATGTACTGATCGCGGCGGCGGGCGGCCATCAGCCGCAGGCCGTCAGCGTGACGGTCGGCGACCGGCCGGTCGAGCTGGACGTGGTGCTCGGCGGCGCCGGCCGGCTGGCCGGCACGGTGCACACCTCGGACGGCACCCCGGTCCGCGACGCCATCGTGACGCTCACCGACGTACGCGGTGATGTCGTCTCCAGCACCCGCAGCGCCCGCGAGGGCAGCTACGTGCTGACCGATCTGGTGGCGGGCGAGTACACGCTGGCCGCCAGCGCTCCCGCCTACCGCCCCGCCGCGCTGCCGGTCTCGGTGCAGGCGGCCCGTGAGACCCGGCAGGACGTCGAACTGGCCGGTGGCGCGGTGCTGCGCGGCACGGTGCGGGCGCCCGGTGGCCGGGTGGTCGAGGACGCCCGGGTCACCCTGCTCGACGCGGCGGGCAACGTGGTGGACTCGGTGACGACGGGGGCCGACGGTCTCTTCCGCTTCGTCGATCTGGCGGCCGGCGAGTACACCGTGATCGCCGCCGGGTACCCGCCGGTGGCCACCGTCCTGCAGGTCGCGGGCGGCGGGCGCACCGAACGCGATCTGCAGCTGGGGCACGAGGACTGACTCGCGCTGACGGAGGGGCTGACGGGGCGCGCGGATGATGCGGAACTCCCTCGGCGTCCGGGCGCGGCGAGGGAGGTGTGCGCCGGGCGGCGCCGGGGTCAGTCCTTCTTGCAGGGCGTCCCGCGGGACAGGGCGTAGCGCCCGCCTATCCGATACGTGCCCGGCGCCGGCGCGTACAGCCGCGTCCAGTCGCCGGCCTGCTCCAGACAGCCGTGATCGGAGTCCGTGGCTCCCGCTATCGCCAGCCACGGCGACCACGGGATGCGCAGCAGCACCGGACCCGCCGTCGGGACGTCGACGACCAGCTCGGCCGGTCCGGCCTGGCGGACGATCGACGGCGGGTCGGCCATCGGCTCGGCCCCGGTCACGCTGTACAGCCGCCAGTGGTCGTCCTGCCAGACCGGCTGCAGCCAGGCGTGCCCGGCCGCGACGATCTTCGCCTCGGCGACGGCCGCGCCGTCCGGTTCGTCCGACGGCAGGACCACGTATCCGACGCCCCAGCGCTGCAGCCACGCCAGATAGGTGGCCGGGGTGAGGGTGCCGTCGTAGAAGAGCGGATTGCGCTCGACGTCCGCCTGCCGGTTCCAGCCGCGGGCGAGGTTGACGTGCGGGGCTATCCCCGACGCCTCCCAGTGCGAGCGCAGCGGAACGACCTCGACCCGGCCCCGGTCGGCCCCGACCCGGGCCAGTTCGTCGATGAGCCCCTGGGCGTGCTCGATGGTCGCGGTCACCGGCGCGGTGTTGACCAGGTCGGTGACGGGCTTGGCGACCTGCCAGACCGCGACGGCGGTGAACGCCGCGAAGATGACGAGGGTCTTACGGCCCCGGTCGGTGCGCCCGACCGCGGCCGCGAGCAGCGCGGTGCCGCCGAAGAGCAGCGAGAGCCGCTCGACATTGCTGCCGATCGGCGACGGTATCGCCCAGGTCAGCACTATGCCCGCGGCGTAGACCCACGATCCGGTCCGCAGGGTGCTCCAGGAGCGCGGTACCAGGAGCGCCACCAGCACGGCGGCGGCCAGCGGCAGCGCGGCGAAGTACCAGGTGAACGGCTGCACCCCGTAGAAGGGGAACAGCAGCGAGGTGCCGCCGACCACGATCGGCGGGCTCGCGGCCAGGATGTACGCGTGCTTGCGCCGCCCGGTGAGGAACAGGGCGCCCGCCAGGACCTCGATGAAGAGCCCGGCCACCGGGCTGCACATGGTGGCCAGCCCGCCCAGCGCGGAGGCTCCGACGATGCGCGAGGTCCGCTGGTCGTCGTCGGGGAGGACCAGGGCGGCGGCGGCCAGTGCGAAGAGCATGCCGAGCGCGAAGGTCACCCGGCCCGACGCCACGTCGCACCAGAGCGCGAAGGCCGTCCACAGCGCGGGCAGCATCGGCCGCCGTATCCGGTAGCGGACCAGCAGATACGCGGCGACGGTGGCGGAGAGCGTGCCCGCGATCACCGCGGTCGTACGGACCCCGAGCCACGCCATGATGTAGGGCGACAGGATGCTGTACGAAGCGGGGTGCATCCCGCCGTACCAGGAGAGGTTGTACGCGGAGTCCGGGTGCTCGCGGATGAAGTCCGTCCACGCGAACTGGGCGGCCATGTCCCCGGCGTCCTTGGCCAGGAACAGCGCCCACACGATGTGCAGCACCGCGGCGAACAGCGTCGCCGCCATCACCGGCCGGCGCGGATCGGCCAGTCGGAGAAAGGGCTTGGGACGCTTTGCGGCGGCCCAGCCCGCGGTCTCCCAGGTGGTCACGTTGTTCTCTTCCAGTCGCGGGTCCTACGTGCTCCGGCTTGGATCCCCACCCGGCCGGAGTCGAACTCGCACCACGGATCTGGAGTTCGAACAGAGAGGAAGGACGCTAGCACGTGCCCAGGGGGGCGCTCACGCGCGGGCGTGCGCCCGGATTCGGGCAATGCCCTTCGCGGCACCCTTACTCGGTCGTACGGTGGTACAGGTGCCGCAGATCTTGCACCGGGACGGGAGATCCCGGCCGGTCCAGTGAAGCGGCTCCGAGGGAAGGAGCCCACCCAGCCATGGACCGCCGCATTCCTCCGGGGCTGTCCGGACGGATCCCGCTTGCGGTGATCGTCGTGGACGGCGCGGGACTCGTATCGCACTGGAGCACCGGTGCGCGCAAACTCTTCGGCTGCTCCAAAGAAGAGGCCGTCGGTCGCCCGGCGGTGGATCTGCTCCCGGTCTCCGGCGCTCTGAACAGCGCGGTCGTGGACGAGGGCTGGCCGGACGACTTCGGCCCCGAGCTGGACGCCTCGCTCAGCGGAGGGACCTCGTACCCCACCGCCGGCCGGGCCCGGCTCTTCGACGACTGCCACGGCGGCGGCGCGGACCGGGAGGACGGGGCGGTGGACGTCCTGTGGTGGGCGTACCCGCTCGTCGGCCCGGGGCCCGAGCGGCTGCTCGTCCTGGCGGCCGACGCGACCCAGTTACGCTCCTCGCCGGATTCCGGGCCGGAAGAGGACTCGGCGGACGACGCGCAGGCGGCCCACGGGCCGGCCGGGGAATTCGAACGGATCGCGCCCGGCTTCGCGCTGCACACCGAGTTCTCCGGCGCCGACCAGCTCGCCAAGCGGCTGCCCGAGATCCTGCCGAGCATGAATCCGGTGGAGAGCGCCCGGATCGTCTCGCAGGTGCTGGAGCTCGGCTATCCGGTGCTGGAATTCAGCCAGCACGACCGGGTGCCGGTCACCCCCGACTGGGGAGTGCCCAGGCGCGACGAGCGCCGGGCCAGGCAGCGCGCCGCCGCGGCCGCCCAGCTCGACCCGCAGGCCGCGGCCTCGGCCGACCTGGCGCCCGACCTCGAGTACGCCGCGGTGCGCGAGCACCTCGAATTCCTCAACGAGGTCAGTGCCCGCATCGGCACCTCGCTGGATCTGGCCCGCACGATCCAGGAGGTCAGCGCGGCCGTGGTGCCGCGCTTCACCGATGTCGCCGGCTCGTATCTGCGCGAGCAGGTGCTCGCGGGTGAGGGCTTCCCCGACGGGCCGCCGGACGTCACCACCATGTGGTACCGGGTGGCCGTCGAGCACACCGACGAGCCGGGGCGCTGGGACGACGTGGTGCCGGTCGGCGAGTCGATGCCGTTCCCCGAGCACACCCCGTTCTTCCAGTGCATGACCAGCGGCCGGCCGGTGCTCGTACCGCGGATCTCCGAGCAGATGGGCAACGCGATCGCCGCGCAGTTCGAGAAGCGCGACATCAGCCCGCTGATCAACAACCGGTCGATGCTTGTGGTGCCGCTCAAGGCCCGCAACGTGGTGCTCGGCTTCATGATCCTGCTGCGCCACCAGGAGCGTCCGGTCTTCAACGACATGGACAAGGCCACGGGCGCGGAGTTCGCCGCCCGCGCCGGCCTCGTGCTGGACAACGCCAGGATGTACACGTACCAGGAGAATGTCGCCGACACCCTCCAGGACAGCATGCTGCCGCACATCACCCCGCGGATGCCGGGCTGCGACGTGGCCACCCGCTATCTGCCCGGGACCCGGCTGGGCCGGGTCGGCGGCGACTGGTTCGACACGATCAAGCTGGCCGGCTCGCGGCTGGCGCTCGTCGTCGGCGACGTCATGGGGCACGGGCTGAACTCGGCCGCGATGATGGGCCAGCTGCGCACCGCCGTCCAGACCATGGCGGCGATGGGCATGCCGCCCGCCCAGCTGCTGCGCAATCTCGACGATCTGGCGCAGCGCCTCGGCGAGCACTATCTGGCGACCTGCCTGTACGCGGTGTACGACCCGATCGAGTCCGAGCTGGTGATCTCCAACGCCGGACACATCCCGCCGGTCCTGGTGCGGGCGGCCGACGGGCGCAGCGAGCTGCTCGACGTGCCGACCGGCGCCCCGATCGGGGTGGGCGGCGTCCCGTTCGAGACGGTCACGGTGCCGGTCGCGCAGGGCGACCGGCTGGTGCTGTGCACCGACGGGCTGGTCGAGGTGCGCGGACAGGACATCGGCACCGGGCTGGCCGCGCTGTGCGAGAGCGCCGCGCACCCGGCGGCGTCGATGGACGACGCCTGCGACACGATCATCCGCGCGCTCAACCCGCGCGGCGGCCGCAAGGACGACGTCGCCCTGCTGATGGCGCGGTTGAACGGCATCCCGCGTTCGGACGTGGCGACGTGGCAGCTGGCCCGCCATCCGCGCGAGGCCGCGCACGCCCGCCGGCTGACCCGCGCGACGCTGCGCGACTGGGATCTGGAGGAGGTCTCCGAGACCGCGGAACTGCTGGTCGGCGAGATCGTCACCAACGCCATCCGGCACGCGGGCACCAGTGAGGTCGAGCTGCGCCTGGTGCGGGCCGACGCCCTGCTGTGCGAGGTCACGGACGACGACCACGCGGTCCCGGTCCTGCTGAACACGGGCCCCGAGGACGAGTACGGGCGGGGCATGCGGATCGTGAGCCGGCTGGCGCGGCAGTGGGGTACGAGCCGCACGGCGCAGGGCAAGACGGTCTGGTTCGAGCAGACGCTGCCGCGGTCGGCGTCGCGACGGCGGCGCTGAGGGGGCCGGCTGTTCGGCGCCTGGCCGCCGCGTCACCGCGTACCGAGTCACTGAGGTTTCGTCGGATCCTGGGGAGTCCCGAAATGAACGTGCCCGGCACCTACACACAGGCCTGGGAGAGCTTCTGGCGCGACGCGCCCGCCACGGCCGGGGCGGTCTTCTGGGACGCGGACGCGTCCCTCACCGCCGCCCTGCAGCTGCCGCTCTTGGAGCCGTACTTCGACGCCGGCCTGCCGGTCGTCGACGTCGGCTGCGGCAACGGCACCCAGACCCGGTACCTCGCGGAGCGCTACGACCGGGTGGTCGGGGTGGACCTGTCCGAGGCGGCGATCGGGCACGCGCGCCGCGCTGACCCGCACGGCGTCGCCGAGTACCAGCAGCTCAACGGCGCCGACGCGGCCACGACCCGCCGGCTGCACGCGGAGATCGGTGACGCGAACGTCTATATGCGGGGCGTCCTGCACCAGTGCGAACCGGCGGACCGGGCGCCGCTGGTCGAGGGCATCGCGACACTGCTCGGCGAGCGGGGGCGGGTGTTCGCGGTCGAGCTGGCCGCGGCCGCGAAGGGCATCCTGCTGGGTCTGGCCCAGGGACCAGGCGGCCCGCCGCCGAAGCTGGGGGCGGTCTTCGCGCACGGCCTCACCCCGGGCGAGGTGGCCGACGAGGCGGTTCCCGGCTACTTCCGGGCGGCAGGTCTGGAGCTGCTGGCCGGCGGCGGGCAGCCGCTGACGACGACGGAGTCCCGTACCGACGGCACGCGCATCGAGCTGCCGTCGCAATGGCTGGTGGCGGGCCGTGTCAGGTAGCGTCTGTCAGGGTTTGTAGAGGTCTAGACCACTGCAGTTATCCACAGCTCTGGCATGCGCTGCCCAAAACCGCGTAGCGTTGCCTCGCATGAAGATCCTCATCTCGGCCGACATGGAGGGCGCCACCGGCGTCACCTGGCCTGCCGATGTGTTGCCGGGAAGCGAGCAGTGGCAGCGCTGCCGCCATATGTTCACGTCCGACGTGAATGCCGCGATCGCCGGGTTCTTCGACGGCGGAGCCGACCAGGTCCTGGTGAACGAGGCGCACTGGACCATGCGCAACCTGCTGCTGGAGAAACTCGACGAGCGGGCCGAGATGCTCACCGGCCGCCACAAGGACCTGTCGATGGTCGAGGGCGTGCAGCACGGGGACGTGGACGGCATCGCGTTCGTCGGCTATCACACGGGCGCCGGGACCGAGGGCGTGCTCGCACACACCTATCTCGCCAACTCGATCACGGGCGTGTGGGCCAACGGTGAGCCGGCGAGCGAGGGGCGGCTGAACGCGCTGGTCGTCGCCGAGTACGGTGTGCCGGTGATCCTGGTGACCGGCGACGACCGTACCGGCGCCGACGCGCGCGGCTACGCGCCGCGGGCCCGCACGGTCGCGGTCAAGGACTACGTGTCGCGGTACGCGGCGGTCTGCCGGCCCCCGGCCAGGACCGCGGCCGACATCCGGGCCGCGGCGAAGGAGGCGGTGGCCCTCGCGGTGCGCCATGAGCCCGCGCAGGACGGACCGTTCCACATCGAGCTCGAGTTCGATGCCGTACACCTTGCCGGGGCCGCCACGGTGGTGCCCGGCGTGGCGCGGACCGGCGAACGCCGAGTCGGCTACACATCACCGACCATGTACGAGGGAATCCGCGCTTTCAAGGCGGTCACCACGCTCGTGTCGGCAGCGGTGGAGGAACAGTATGGCTGAGCAAGCGGTCTTCGAATCGGTCGGCCTGGGGGTGGACCAGCAGGCGCTGGACGAGGTGGTGCGCTTCACCTCCGAGCTGATCCGGATCGACACGACCAACCGCGGTGGCGGCGACGGCAACGAGCGGCCCGCCGCCGAATACGTCGCCGAGCTGCTGTCCGACGCCGGGATCGAGCCGATGATCCTGGAGTCCGCCCCCGGCCGTACCAATGTGGTGGCCCGTATCGAGGGCAGCGACCCCGGCGCCGACGCGCTGCTGGTCCACGGCCACCTGGACGTCGTTCCGGCCGAGCCCGCGGACTGGAGCGTGCACCCCTTCTCCGGCGAGATCCGCGACGGAGTGGTCTGGGGCCGCGGCGCGGTCGACATGAAGAACATGGACGCGATGGTGCTGGCCACGGTGCGGGCCATGGCCCGCACCGGCCGCCGTCCGGCCCGGGACCTTGTGCTCGCCTTCACCGCGGACGAGGAGGACAGCGCCGTGTTCGGCTCCGGCTTCCTCGCGGACCAGCACGCCGATCTCTTCGAGGGCTGTACCGAGGGCATCAGCGAATCGGGCGCCTTCACCTTCCACGCGGGCGGCGGCATGCGGCTGTACCCGGTGGCCGCCGGCGAGCGCGGCACCGCCTGGCTCCGGCTGACGGCGCACGGAAAGGCCGGACACGGCTCCAAGGTCAATCCGGCGAACGCGGTCAGCAGGCTGGCCGCGGCCATCGCGCGGATCGGTGAACACGACTGGCCGGTCCGGCTGACCGCCACCGTGCGCGCCTCGCTCACCGAACTCGCCGCGCTGCACGGCATCGAACCCGATCTGGACGATGTGGACGGGCTGCTCGGCAAGCTCGGCCCGGCCGCCGCGCTCGTCGAGCCGACGGTCCGCAACAGCGCCAACCCGACGATGCTGCAGGCCGGTTACAAGATCAACGTCATCCCCGGGACCTCGACCGCCTACGTGGACGGACGGATGCTGCCCGGTGGCGAGGCCGAGTTCACCGAGACCATGGACCAGCTCACCGGCCCGGACGTCGAGTGGGAGTTCCACCACCGCGAGGTGCCGCTCCAGGCTCCGGTGGACTCGCCGACGTACGCGGCGATGCGCGAGGCGCTGGAGCACTTCGACCCGGAGGCGCACGTCGTCCCGTACTGCATGTCGGGTGGCACGGACGCCAAGCAGTTCTCCCGGCTCGGCATCACCGGCTACGGCTTCTCTCCGCTGAAGCTGCCCCCGGGCTTCGACTACCAGGCGCTCTTCCACGGAGTGGACGAGCGTGTGCCGGTCGAGGCGCTGCACTTCGGCGTCCAGGTGCTCGACCGCTTTCTGACCTCCTCCTCAGGGAAGGCACCGGAATGACCCAGGACGTCCCGTACGGAGCCTGGCCGTCGCCGATCGGTGCGGCGACCGCCGCGTCGCACGACGGCAGCCCCGAATTCGCGGGCTTCGTCGGGGACGAGGTGTGGTGGACCGAGCCGCGCCCCGCCGAGGGCGGGCGCCGGGCGCTGGTCCGGCGGCTCGCGGACGGCAGCGAGCAGTGCCCGCTGCCCGCACCGTGGAACGTCCGCAGCCGCGTCATGGAGTACGGCGGCCGGCCGTGGGCCGGCACACCGGACGCGGACGGCCCGCTGATCGTCTTCGTGAACTTCGCCGACCAGCGCCTGTACGCGTACCGGCCGGGTGCGGAACCGCTGCCGCTGACGCCCGTCTCGGCGGTGGGCGACGGTCTGCGGTGGGTGGACCCGCAGATCCACCAGGACCGGGGCGAGGTCTGGTGCGTCCTGGAGGAGTTCACCGGCGCCGGGCCCTCCGACGTGCGGCGCGTCATCGCCGCCGTGCCGCTGGACGGGTCGGCCGCCGCCGACCGCGGTGCGGTGCGCGAACTGACCGACGGCGCCGACCGGTTCGTCACCGGCCCCCGGCTCTCACCGGACGGGCGGCAGGTCGTCTGGATCGCCTGGAACCACCCGCTGATGCCCTGGGACGGCACCGAGCTCAAGCTCGCGCAGGTCGGGGAGGACGGCGCCTTCACCGGCGCCCGCACCCTGATCGGCGGTCCCGAGGAATCGGTGGCACAGGCCGAATGGGCCGCGGACGGCACCCTGATCGCCGCCACGGACCGCACCGGCTGGTGGAATCTGCACCGCGTCGACCCCCGCACCGGCGAGGCCGTCAACCTCTGCCCGCGCCAGGAGGAGTTCGCCGGCCCGGTGTGGAAGCTCGGCTACCGCTGGTTCGCCCCCGTCGGCGAGGGCCTGCTCGCCGTTCTGCACGGCGTCGGAGCCCAGCGCCTCGCCATACTCGACCCGGCCACCGGCGAACTGGCCGATGTCCCGGGCCGCTGGACGGAATGGGCCGCGGGCCTCGCCACCTCCGGCACCCGGGTGCTCGACGTGGCCGCGAGCGCGCGCTCCTCGTTCGAGGTCGTCGAACTCGACACCAGCACCGGGCACACCCGCGTCATCGGCTGCGCGCACCAGGACACCGTCGACCCCGCGTTTCTGCCGGACCCCACCGCCCGGACCTTCACCGGACCCGGCGGCCGTGAAGTGCACGCGCAGGTGTACCCGCCGCACAACCCGGCGGCCGGCGCGCCGGCGGGCGACCTGCCGCCCTATGTGATCTGGGTGCACGGCGGCCCCACCAGCAGGGTCCCGATGGTGCTCGATGTGGAGATCGCCTACTTCACCTCGCGCGGCATCGGCGTCGCCGAGGTCAACTACGGCGGCTCCACCGGCTACGGCCGCGCCTACCGCGAGCGGCTCCGCGAACAGTGGGGCGTCGTGGACGTCGAGGACTGCGCCGCGGTCGCCCAGGCACTCGTCGACGAGGGCACCGCGGACGGGGCCCGGCTCGCGATCCGCGGCGGCAGCGCCGGCGGCTGGACCACCGGAGCCTCGCTCACCTCCACCGACCTGTACGCGTGCGGCGCCATCAGCTTCCCGATCCTGGACCTCACCGGCTGGTCGGCGAACGGTGAGACGCACGACTTCGAATCGCAGTACCTGGAGTCCCTCGTCGGCCCGCTCGCCGAGGTCCCCGACCGGTACCGCGAGCGCTCGCCGGTCAACGGCGCCGACCGCGTCACCGCACCGTTCCTGCTGTTGCAGGGACTGGACGACGTGATCTGTCCACCAGTCCAGTGCGAGCGCTTCCTGGAACGGATCGCCGGGCGCGGCATCCCGCACGCGTACCTCACCTTCGAGGGCGAGGGCCATGGCTTCCGCCGCGAGGACACGATCGTCGCCTGTCTGGAGGCCGAACTCTCGCTCTACGGGCAGGTCTTCGGCTTCGTGCCGCCCGGTGTGCCGAAGCTGGGTCTCACCAGATGACGGGGACCGTTCCGGAGCCGCTGCGCCGCGCGCACCGACTGGTGCCCGGCGACCGGGTCGCCGTCGTCGCCCCCAGCGGACCCGTTCCGCGGGAGCGGCTCGACGCCGGGCTCGACATCCTGCGCGGCTGGGGCCTCGACCCGGTCGTCGCGCCGCATGTCCTGGACCGGCACCCGGGCCTGGACTACCTGGCCGGCGCGGACCAGGACCGCGCCCGGGACCTCCAGCAGGCGTGGTGCGACCCCTCGGTGGCGGCGGTGCTCTGCGCGCGCGGCGGCTACGGCGTCCAGCGCATGGTCGACCTGCTGGACTGGAACGCGATGCGAGCCGTGGAGCCGAAGGCGTTCATCGGCTACAGCGACATCACCGTGCTGCACGAGGCGTTCGCCACCCGGCTCGGGCTCGCCACCGTGCACGGCCCCATGGCCGCGGCCGCCACCTTCCTCAAGGACGACCCCACCCAGGACCATCTGCGCCGCACCCTGATGGAGCCCCGGACCGTCCAGGTCCTCAGCTCGCCCGCCGCCCGGACCATGGTCCCCGGCCGGGCACGCGGCCGGACCCTCGGCGGTACCGTCTGCCTGCTCGCCGCGGAACTCGGCACCCCGGGGGCCCGGCCCGGCGCCGCCGGCGGGATCCTGCTCCTGGAGGACACCGGCGAGGAGCCGTACCGGCTGGACCGCTACCTCACCCAACTGCTGCGCTCCGGTTGGCTGGACGGCGTCGCCGGGATCGTCCTCGGCTCCTGGGCGGAGTGCGGCCCGTACGAAACCCTGCGCCCGCTGCTGCTCGACCGGCTCGGCGATCTGGGGGTGCCGGTCGTGGAGGAGCTGGGGTTCGGGCACTGCGACTCCGCGATCACCGTGCCCCTCGGCCTGCCCGCCGTCCTGGACGCCGACGCCCGCACTCTGACGATCGAGGTCCCGGCACTCCTTACGGACCGCTGACGTCCCGGCCGGGTCACGCCGTCAGGACCGGCCGGGACCGTAGCGTCGGAGCATGCTGACACTCGTCACCGGAGGCGCGGGCTTCATCGGCTCGCATATCGTGACCGCCCTCCTCGAAGCCGGACACGATGTGCGCGTCCTGGACGTCCTGCTCCCCGCCGCCCACGGCGACCGCGCCGAACCGCCCGTCCTCCCGGCCGGAGCCGACTGGCGGCGGGCCGACGTCCGGGACCGCGCGGCCGTCGAGGACGCGCTGCGCGGGGTGGACGCGGTGTGCCACCAGGCCGCCATGGTCGGACTCGGCAAGGACTTCGCCGACGCGCCCGACTACGTCAGCTGCAACGACCACGGCACGGCCGTGCTCCTCGCCGCCATGGCAGCGACCGGAGTGCGGTCCCTGGTCCTGGCCGGCTCCATGGTCGTCTACGGCGAGGGCCGGTACGCCTGCGCGCGGCACGGCGTCGTCCGCCCGGGACCGCGCCGGGTCGCCGATCTCGACGCGGGCCGCTTCGAACCGCCCTGCCCGCAGTGCGGCGATCCGCTCGCCCCCGGCCTCGTCACCGAGGACGCCCCCACCGACCCGCGCAATGTCTACGCCGCCACCAAGCTCGCCCAGGAACACCTGGCCGCCGCCTGGGCCCGCGCAGCCGACGGCCGCGCGGTGTCCCTGCGCTACCACAACGTCTACGGCCCCGGGATGCCGCGCGACACCCCGTACGCGGGCGTCGCCGCGCTCTTCCGCTCCGCCCTGGCACGCGGCGAGGCCCCCCGCGTCTTCGAGGACGGCGCCCAGCGGCGGGACTTCGTACACGTAAGGGA